>JBFHKK010000017.1:0-15250 GCA_041595475.1 Pseudomonas sp.
AGTGGCCTTCGTCGAGCAATGCCCGCTCGGCGCCTTCGGCGTCTGTCGCAACGCCCGGGTCGGCGGCATGCCCTATCAGCAGGACATCCACTATTACGGCGTGGAAACCGACGCCCTCTACCTCAAGCCCTACTGCGAACGGCAGAACAAGGGCGTGTGGATGGCGCGCTGAGGCGCGCGGCTCAGGCCAGCCAGTCGAGGGTCAGCAGCAGGCGCCGCTCGCCGGCCTGGGGCTGCGGCGAACGGTGGATCAGGCCGCGGCCCTCGTTGCCCTGCCAGCGCTCGCCCTTGGCCAGGGCCACATCGCCGGCGCGCAATTGGCGAATCAGCGCGGCATCCTGGGGCTCGGCCTGCGCATCGCCGAGGCGCCGCCGCGCCATGGCGCCCTCCTCCAGCCACTGACTGCCGGGGCCCGCATAACTGGTGATCAGCCGCACTGGCACATGGTCGACGTGAAAGCGCGGGCACATGGCCTTGTCCAGGGCGCGCAGACGCAGGCCCAGGCGACGGGCGTCGAGCAGGCAGGCGAAGGCACCCACCAGCCAGCTCAGATCGGCGATGAATTCGGCATGACCGGGCAAGTCGGCGAATGCCGGCAGCAGCTCATCGAGCTCTGGCACGCCCTCTTCGCCGATCAGTTCCAGAACCCTCGACTCGGCCAATGGCGCGCCGCGCGCCAGCACGGCCTCGGCAAAAGCCGCCAGCGCGGCCGGCAGCGGGCGCTGCCAAACCGCCAGGTTGACGCCATCATCCAGCACCTCGGCGAACACCGAAGGGCCATCGCCCGAGACCTGGCGCGGCGGCGCAGGGATTGCCAGGGCCGACATCATGCTACGTCTTCCTGCCAGGAGCCGAAGGGGTCGGGCAGGCGCGCCCAGGCCAGTGGGCCGGCGGCCAGCTCGGCGTCGCTCAGCAGGCAGGCGTCCAGCTCCGCGGTCAACCGGGCGAAGTCGATGTGCTGGCCGATGAACACCAGCTCCTGACGGCAGTCGCCCACCTCCGGTTGCCAGTGACGCATGATCGCCTGGCGCCCCTCTTCATCCTGCGGCCACTGGCCGGTCGGCACGAAGCGCCACCAGCGACCGGCGAAGCCATGACGCATCAGGCCGCCGGCCTGGGACCAGCTACCGGCCTCCTGATGCTTGCTGGCCAGCCAGAAGTAGCCCTTGGAGCGCAGCAGCCGACCGTTGCGCCACTCCTGGCTGACGAAGTCGAAGAAGCGCTGGGGATGGAAGGGCCGCCGCGCCTGATAGCTGCCCGAGGCGATGCCATATTCCTCGCTCTCGGCCAACTGCTCGCCGCGCATCACCTTGAGCCAGCCCGGCGCCGCGGCGGCGCGGGCGAAATCGAAGCGGCCGGTGTTGAGGATCTTTTCCAGCGGCACGGCGCCCATGCTCATCGGCAGTATCTCGGCGTGGCCGTTCAAGCCACGCAGAATTGACATCAGTTCGGCGCGCTCGGCCAGGCTGATTAGGTCAATCTTGCTGATCAGCAGCACGTCGGCGAATTCGACCTGCTCGATCAGCAGATCGCTGATCGAGCGCTCGTCCTCCTCGCCGAGGGTTTCACCGCGGCTGGCCAGGCTCTCGGCCTCATGGAAATCACGGAGGAAATTGACCCCGTCGACCACGGTCACCAGGGTGTCCAGGCGCGCCAGATCCGCCAGGCTCTGGCCCTGCTCGTCGCGGAAGGTGAAGGTTTCGGCCACCGGCAGGGGCTCGGAGATGCCGGTGGATTCGATCAGCAGGTAATCGAAGCGCTCTTCGCGGGCCAGGCGGCCGACCTCCTCCAGCAGGTCCTCGCGCAGGGTGCAGCAGATGCAGCCGTTGCTCATCTCCACCAGCTTCTCGTCGGCGCGATTGAGGCTGACGTCTTTCTGCACGGCAGCGCCGTCGATATTGATCTCGCTCATGTCGTTGACGATCACCGCCACCCGCAGACCGGCGCGGTTCCTCAGCACATGGTTGAGCAGGGTGCTCTTGCCGGCGCCGAGAAAGCCGGACAGCACTGTGACGGGAAGACGCTCATGCATCGAGAAAGCTCCTGGGCTGGGTCAGTGTCGGGCAAGGGCGCGCAGGCCCGGCCATCGAATACATTGTTATAACATAACATATTAGTCGACCGGCGAGTCGAGCCAGGACGACACGGCGCCCAGCGGCGCCGTTCCACGTGGAACCGGCCCCTGGGTGCGGCCACACTTGGCGCCACAAACGTCCATCACTGTTCTATCGGTGCTGATTGGCAGCTAGGCTTGAGACTGAACACCCGCCGCCGCAGCCATGAGGATTCCATGCAGGTCGAACTGATCGAGATTCGCGACCACCTGAGCCGCTACGCGCCCTTCGATGCCTTGCCCGAAGAGACCCTGGACGAGATCGCCCAGCAGGTCGAAGTCGGCTACTTCAAGGCCGGCAGCGAGATCCTCAGCTATGGCGCGCCCATCCAGGACCTGCACTACATCCGCAGCGGCGCGGTCGAGGTCTACCGGCGCAATGGCGAGCTGTACAACCGCTTGAGCGAGGGCGAGGTGTTCGGCCAGTTCGGCCTGCTGCGCGGCAAGAAGGTGCGGCTGCCGGCCAAGGCGATCGAGGACAGCCTGATCTATTTCATTCCCGACAGCCTGTTCCAGCGGCTCTGTGAGGAATTCGAGGCCTTCGCCGAATTCGTCGAATCCGAAGGCCAGTCGCGGCTAAAGTCGGCGGTCAGCCAGGGCAAGGCCAGCGAGCTGATGAAGATCAAGGTGCGTCGACTGATCGGCCGGCGCATCGTCAGCGTGCCCCTGGGCACCACGGTTCAGGAGGCCGCACGGGTGATGACCGAGCACGGCGTCTCCTCGCTGATTATCGTCGGGCCGCCATCGACCCCCGGGGTGGAGGGGCGCTGGACCTCGGCGGACGACAAGAGCCACGTGATGGTCGGCATCGCCACCGACCGCGATTTCCGCAGCCGCGTGCTGGCCGAGGGGCTGCCGCTGGATACCCCGGTGGACCAGGTGATGTCGCCCGATCCGATCACCGTGCAGGCCGACGACTCGGTCTTCGAAGCCATGCTCTGCATGCTGCGCAATCACGTCCATCACCTGCCGGTGGTGCACCGCCAGCGGCCGGTGGGCCTGATCAATCTCTCCGATATCACCAAGTACGAATCCCAGAACAGCCTGTTTCTGGTCAACACCATCTCCAACAAGCAATCGGTCGCCGAGCTCCAGGCCCTGGTCCCCGATGTGCGCGCCACCTTCCTGCGCATGGTCAGCGACGAAGCCAGCGCGCACATGATCGGGTGCGCCATGTCCGGCATCGGCCGCAGTTTCAGCCAGCGCTTGCTCGAGCTGGCCGAGGCCCAGCTTGGCCCGCCGCCGGTGCCCTATTGCTTCATGGTGCTGGGCTCGCTGGCACGCGACGAGCAACTGATAGTCACCGATCAGGACAATGCCCTGGTGCTCGACGACAGCTTCGACCCCGAGCAGCACGATGACTACTTCCGCCAGCTGGCCCAGTTCGTCAGCGACGGTCTGGCCGCCTGCGGCTACGCCTATTGCAAGGGCGGCATCATGGCCAGCAACGACAAGTGGCGACAGCCCTTGAAGGTGTGGAAGGACTACTTCCAGCGCTGGATCGAGCGGCCCAATCCGGAAACCCTGCTCAATGCCTGCATCTTCTTCGATCTGGACGCGGTCTACGGCCAGCTCGAACTGGTCGAACAACTCAAGGAACTGGTGGCCCTCAAGGCCAGCGCCAGCCCGGCCTTTCTCGCCAGCATGGCGCGCAACGCCCTGAATCGCACCCCGCCGCTGGGCTTCTTCCGCACCTTCGTCATGGAGCAGGACGGCCAGCAGAACAACATCATCAACCTCAAGGGCCGCGGCACCGCGCCCCTGACCGACCTGATCCGCGTGCATGCCCTGGCCTGCGGCACCAAGGCGCAGAACTCCCTGGAGCGCCTGGACGCCATCGCCGCCACCAAGCTGCTCACCGAAGAGGCCATGACCCAGCTGCGCTATGCCTTCGAGTTCCTCTCCATCGTGCGCATCCGCCACCAGGCCATGGATCTGGAAGAAGGCCGCGAGCCGGACAACTACATCGAGCCGGAGAAGATCTCCGCCAGCGAAAGGCACAGCCTCAAGGATGCCTTCCAGGTCCTCAGCAACGCGCAGAAGTTTCTGCGCTTTCGCTATCCGGCCCAGCCGCAAAGTCGCCCGCTATGAAAGCCGTGGGCGGTCGCCGCCAGGCCCAGACCCAGGCCCCCGACTGGCCCGGCATCCTGCAGAAGCTGGCGCACAGCGCCCGCGATCCGCGCCTGCAACGCTTCTATCAGGCCGGCACCGTGGCCGCCGACACGCCCCTGGCGCAGGTGCCGCTGCTGGCCATGGACGTGGAAACCACCGGCCTGGACCTGGAACGCGACTCGATCGTCAGCATCGGCCTGGTGCCCCTGAGCCTGAACCGCATCCGCTGTACGGAGGCACGCTACTGGCTGGTCAAGCCGGCCGCCGAACTGCGCAGCGAATCGGTCACCTTCCACCACATCACCCACTCGGCGGTGCGCGATGCGCCGCGGCTGGACAGCATCCTCGATGAACTGCTGGCGGCCATGGCGGGCAAGGTGATGGTGGTGCACTACCGCACCCTGGAGCGCGGCTTTCTCGATCAGGCCATCCGTCATCTGCTCGGCGAGGGCCTGTATTTCCCGGTGATCGACACCATGCAGCTGGAAGCCCGGCTGCACCGCGGCAAGCAAAGCGCGGGTTGGCTGGCGCGCCTGAGTCGCCAGCAGCGGGTGTCCATCCGCCTGGCAGACAGCCGCCTGCGTTACGGGCTGCCGCTGTACCAGGCGCACCATGCCCTGACCGATGCCCTGGCCACCGCCGAACTGCTCCAGGCGCAGGTCGCCCATCATTACTCGGCCGATACCGCGGTGGAAAAACTCTGGGTATAGAAAAAGGCGCGGCCACCAGGGGCCGCGCCTTTCGAGAACGCCGTGGCAGGCTGCTAGCGCGGCTCGCTCATGAGTCCCTTGACGATGGCGATGCAGCCGACCAGCAGGATGATGGTGAAGGGGAAGCCCGCGGAAACCGCCATCGCCTGCAGGGCCACCAGGCCGCCGCCAAGCAACAGGGCGATGGCTACCACACCTTCCAGAATCGCCCAGAAGGCCCGCTGCGGCACAGGGGCATTGACCTTGCCACCGGCGGTGATGGTGTCGATCACCAGGGACCCGGAGTCCGATGAGGTGACGAAGAACACGATCACCAGAACGATACCGACAAAGGAACTGATCATGGTCAGCGGCAGTTCGTTGAGCATGGCGAACAGCTTGAGTTCCAGGGCGGCGTCCTGCGCGCCGGTAAAGCCCTCGCCGATCAACTGTTGCAGGGCGGTTTCGCCGAAGGCGGTCATCCAGATCACCGAGACAATGGACGGCACCAGCAGGACCGCGATGAGGAACTCGCGCACGCTGCGGCCGCGGCTGACCCGGGCGATGAACATGCCGACGAAGGGCGACCAGCTGATCCACCAGGCCCAGTAGAAGGCGGTCCAGCCCTGGCTGAAGTTGACGTCCTCGCGGCCGAACGGATTGGACAGCGCCGGCAGGTTCATCACATAGCTGCCCAGGTTGCTGAAGAAGCCGGTGATCAGCGCCAGGGTCGGGCCCACGGCGATGATGAACACCATCAGCAGCAACGCCAGCACCATGTTGATCTGCGACAGGCGCTTGACCCCGCGCTCCAGACCGGCCATCACCGAGATCAGGGCGATCACCGTGATGCCGACCACCAGCAGGACCATGCTGGTGTCGTTCGAGGGAATGCCGAAGAGAAACTCGATGCCGGCCGAGGCCTGCTGCGCGCCTATGCCCAGGGAGGTGGCCAGACCGAACAAAGTGGCCAGCACCGCGAGTATGTCGATGATATGGCCCGGCCAACCCCAGACCCGCTCGCCAAGCACCGGATAGAAGATCGAGCGGATGCTCAGCGGCAAGCCCTTGTTGAAGGAGAAGATCGCCAGGGCCAGGGCCACCACGGCGTAGATCGCCCAGGGATGCAGGCCCCAGTGGAAGATGGTGGCGGCCATGCTCAGCCGGGCGGCGGCCTCGGCATCGCCGGCGGCGGCGCCCAGCGGCGCCCAGTCGGTGCGCACGCCATCCTCGCCGACGGCGGTGCCGCCCATGGCCGAAGAGAAGTGTGACATGGGTTCGGCCACGCCATAGAACATCAAGCCGATGCCCATGCCAGCGGCGAACAGCATGGCGAACCAGCCGGCATAGGAATAATCGGGCACCGCTTCCTTGCCGCCGATGCGCACCTTGCCCAGTGGCGAGACGATCAGACCCAGGCACAGCAGCACGAAGATGTTCGCCGCACCGAGGAAGAACCAGGCCAGGTTGCTAGTCAGCCAGTTGCGCACGGCGGTGAACAGCGGCTCCACCTCGCTCTGCAGGGCCAGGGTCAAAACCACGAAGAGCACGGTGAACAGCGCCGAGATGGTGAACACCTTGCCGTGGATGTCGAGATTGAAGAGGAAGCGGCCCTTGATGTTGTCCTGGCCGATCACATAGTCGGTGTCGATCAGGTTGGCCTCGCCCGAGGGGGCCGGGATGCTCGGATCCAGAGGTTCATCCGCTGAGGCTTTGGTTTTCTTCTTCGGGTCGTTTCCCATGTGCCACGCTCCTCGTTGAATGTGCTTGATCGTCACCTGCTGGGTGAGCACCACTGGCTCGCGCGTCACCGGCCCTGCCGACAGGGCATCGTGGCGGCGGCAACCTTGCGCCCTCCGGACTGCCCAACCGGAAACCTTGATACAAGCCTAGACTGTGCACGGACGTCAGGGTAAAAAGTTGCCTCCCTGCGACCCCTCGCTGCGTCGTTGCGGCAGATCGCCGATCCGCCCAGCCCTCCAGTCGAGGCTGGAGCCTTTGCACAGGAACCGGCATGCTCGAGGATTTCGGCCTTCCCCACCTGTTCACCTACCTAATCGCCAGCATCCACGGCCTGGGCGTTCTGGCCGCCATTCATGCCGTGTTCACCGTGCGCACCGCCCAGGGCTCGATCGCCTGGGCCCTGTCGCTGTTCTTCATGCCCTACCTGACGCTGCTGCCCTACCTGATCTTCGGCCGCAGTCGCTTCGATGCCTACATCAAGGCGCGTCGCCAGGCCGACGAGGAGATGCACCGGGCCATGGCCGCGCTGAACTGGCGTCCCTGGGTCGAGGAGGCCCTGGCCGCGCGCCAGTCCCTGGCCTTCAGGCGCCTGCGCGCGCTGCCCAGGCTGGGCCAGATGCCCTGTCTGGCGAACAATCAGGTGGAGTTGCTGATCAACGGCGAGGCCACCTTCGCCGCCATCTTCGACGCCCTGGCCGCAGCGCGGCGGGTGATCCTGATCCAGTTCTTCATCGTCAAGGCCGACGAACTGGGCATGCGCCTGCATGCCCTGCTGCTGGAGCGCGCCCGCGCAGGCGTGCGGATCTACTTTCTCTATGACGGCATCGGCAGCCACGCCCTGCCGCGCCACTACACCGACAGCCTGCGCCTGGCTGGCGTGCAGATTCACCCCTTCCCCACCCGCGGCGGCCTGTTCAACCGCTTCCAGCTGAATTTTCGCAATCACCGCAAGATCGTGGTGGTGGACGGCGAGCGCGGCTTCCTCGGCGGGCACAACGTCGGCGATGCCTATCTGGGCAAGCAGCCGCCGCTCTCGCCCTGGCGCGACACCCATGTCGAGGTGCGCGGCCCGGTGGTGGCCTGCCTGCAGGAATCCTTCGCCGAAGACTGGTTCTGGGCCACCCGCCAGTTGCCGCCGATGCTGCTGCCGGAGGCCTATGCCAGCGCCGGCATGCTTTGCCAGATCATCACCAGCGGTCCGGCCGACCAGCATGAAACCGGCTCGTTGCTGTTCGTCGAGGCGATTCACTCCGCCCGCGAGCGAATCTGGATCACCAGCCCCTACTTCATCCCCGACGAGGCACTGTTCAGCGCCCTGCGCCTGGCCGTGCTGCGCGGCGTCGACGTGCGCATCCTGCTGCCGGCGCGTCCGGATCACCGGGTGGTCTATGCCGCCTCCAGCCTGTACGCCTTCGAGGCGCTACGCGCCGGCGTGCGAGTGTTCCGCTACAAGCCGGGCTTTTTGCACCAGAAGGTCATGCTGATCGATCGCGGCGCCTGCGTGATCGGCAGCGCCAACCTGGACAACCGCTCCTTCCGGCTGAATTTCGAAATCAGCCTGCTGACCGTCGACGACGGCTTCGCCGATAGGGTCGCACGCATGCTCGAAGAGGACTTCGCCCGATCCCGGGAACTGCTCAGCGCCGACCGCCTCAAGGTCCGCCGCCTGCAGCAACTAGGCATGCGTGTGGCGCGGCTGATCTCGCCGATCTTGTGAGGCCGGCGCGGAAAGGCTCGAGCAGCACGGCGAGAGGCCAGGGCGGCCGCACGGATCGCCCTACAGGTTCTTGAGGCGCTGGCCGGCGCAGCTCAACGATAGAGGTCGGCACGGGTCCAGGGCAGATCGTGACTGCCGTCGGCCAGCGGCTTGACCGCCAGGATCTGGTGCAGGTTCATCCAGCCGTGAGCGAAGCCATAGGCGCAACCGGCCAGGTACAGGCGCCAGATGCGCAGGGCCTGGGCCGGAACCAGTTCGGCGGCGCGTTCGAGCTGCGCCTCCAGGCGTGCGCTCCACAGCTCCAGGGTGCGCGCGTAGTGCAGGCGCAGACTCTCGACGTCCACCACCTCCAGGCCCGCCTCGCTGATGTGCGCGCTCATGGTCGCCAGGTGCGGCAGTTCGCCCTGGGGGAATACATAACGGCCGATGAACTCGCCGCCGCCACGCCCCACCGGGCGGCCGTCGGTGTACTTGGCGGTGATGCCGTGATTCATCACCAGGCCGCCGGCTCTGACGGCGCCGCGCAGACGCTGGCAATAGAGGGCCAGATTGGCGTGGCCGACGTGCTCGAACATGCCGACGCTGACCACCTTGTCGAAGCGGCCGTCCTCGGGCAGATCCCGGTAGTCGAGCAGCTCCAGCTGCACCCGATCGGCCAGGCCCTCGTCCGCGACTCGTTGACGGGCCAGGGCCAGTTGCTCACGGCTGAGGGTGATGCCGAGGACCTGCACCCCGAACTCGCGTGCGGCGAAGCGGGCCAGGCCGCCCCAGCCGCAGCCGACATCCAGCAGGCGCTCGCCCGGCTGCAGACGCAGCTTGCGACACAGATGGCGCAGCTTGGCCTGTTGCGCCTGGTCGATATCCTCCTCGCCGGTCTCGAAATAGGCGCAGGAGTAGACCATGTCGCGGTCCAGCCAGAGTGCATAGAAATCGTTGGACAGGTCGTAGTGGTAGCTGATGGCCTCGGCGTCCGAAGCCTTGTCGTGGGCGCTGCGCGCGCCAAGATCGGCAGGCTCGTCGGTGATCAGCGCGCGGCTCATGACATCGCCGATGGCGATCACCTCGCGCATCGGCCCCTCCAGCTCCATGCGCCCTTCGACATAGGCGCCACCCAGGGCGTCCAGGCTCGGCTGAGTCAATTGCGCGACCAGGCTCGGATCCTTGATCACCAGGGTCACCCGCGGATTCGGACCCAGATCGATCTGCTTGCCATCCCACAGTCGCAAGCGCAGTGGCAGCTGCAGATCGCGCAGTTTTGTCGGCAGATAGGCGAGCACGGCAAACCTCCAGCTGTCGGAAACAACGCAAAGGTCTATTCGGATGACCGGTTGTACCGGCCGTCGGTTCCATAGTAGCCGGCCGAGCGGCCTGTCGCCCGATGGGTGACTGGGTGATGGGCAGACGCCGCGGCGGCCTCAGGCCGCTTGGGTCAGATGCTTGATCTTGCGCGCGGTTTCCTGCACCAGCCGGCCGATCAGTTGCTCGTCGGCCTGAGGCGCGAGATTGGCCGGCGAGCCCTTTTCCCCGGTCGGCGCGACCTGAAGTTCGCCCTGGGCGTCGGCCTCGAGCCGATACTCGCCGCCGCAGGCGCGGCAGTAGAGGTGTTCGCCGGCCTGCTGGCCGGCGCGCAGGACCAGGGTCGGCCCGCAGACGATGCACTCTCGCAGCGGAATGCCGACGTCGCTGTGACCGACGATGGAATCGAGCGCGCCTTCGCGTCCCAGTTCGATAAAACACTGGCCGCTGCGGACCTCGAACTGCCGCCCCAGGTTGGCGGCGATGATGTCGAGCGCCGCCTCCACCGGCATGCCGCGCCGGTACGGCCGGCTGCTGGTCATGGCATCGAAGGCATCGCAGATGCCGACGATACGCGCCATCTGGGGAATCTCCGCCCCCTTCAGGCCCAGCGGATAACCGTGGCCATCGGGCGTTTCGTGATGCAGGCGCACGGCATCGCTGACCAGCTCCGCCAGGGGGTGACCATGGAGCATGCGAAAGCCGACCTCTGGGTGGGTCTTGATCACCGCGTATTCGTCCTCGCCGAGGCGCTCGCGCTTGTTCAGCACGGCGTCGGGCACCGCGACCTTGCCCAGGTCGTGGAGGAAGCCGCCGAGGGCGATGCGCGCGCTCTCGGCTTCGTCCAGGCCGCACGCGCGGGCCAGCAGCTCGGCAAAGCGCGCGACGCGCCACAGATGACCGCCGGTGTAGGGGTCGCGGGCCTCCACCACCCAGGCCATGGTCAGCAGGCTGGCGAGCAGATCCTCATCGCCGGCCTGCTGCGCGGGTTCTGCCTGGCTGCGGCGGTCAATCGCCCGCCGCAGACGTTCGAACAATCCCATGAGATCTCCTCGACTGCTGCCTTGACACAGCCTAGTCGCAGATAGGCCCGCACCGCGGCCGGGCGCGACGCGGCAGACCGGCCAGCCCTGGCGCAGGCTTGATATGGATCAAGGCACGGCCGCGCCCAAGGGCTATTGTTCAGACCGACGGCGACATTCGCCGCAGCACCCTTGCCGCTCAGCTCATCTCCAGGAGATCGCCATGCACCGCAGCCTCAAAACCCTGATCGCCAGCCTGATGATCGCCGGCGCGCTGCCGGCGCTGGCCGCCGAGGAGCACCAGCGGCAACAGGCCGCGCCGGCGCATGGCGCCGGCATGCCGATGGACGCCGCCGGCATGGATGCGCACATGAAGAAGATGCAGGAGATCCACGACCGCATCGCCGCCGCCAAGACCCCGGAGCAACGCCAGGCCGCGATGCAGGAAGGCATGCTGGCGATGCGCGACGGCATGGCCATGCTCCAGCGTCACTGCCCCGGCATGGGCATGGGCATGGGAATGGGCAGCGGCGCGGGCAAGGCCGGCCAGCCCCACGACGGCATGGGCATGAGCGGGATGATGGACATGATGATGAAGATGATGGATCAGCAATCGCACATGATGCAGATGCCCATGCACCGCTGAGCCAGCCGCAGGAGTCAAGCATGGACACCATTGAACTGGGCGTCGACGGCATGACCTGTGGCGCTTGCGTCAGGCACGTGGAGGCGGCGCTGCGGCCGCTCGACGGGGTCGAAACGGTCCAGGTGGACCTGCAGGCCGGACGGGTCCGGGTCGCCGGCGACGTCGCCCCCAAGACCCTGATCGACGCCCTGGAGCGAGCCGGCTACCCGGCCCGGGTGAGCGCCCCGCAGGCCGCCGCCGGCACCAGCCGCCCCGGCTGCTGTGGCTGCGGCTGCCGCTAAGGGCCTCCAAGCGGGCCCGGCGGCGGGGCTTATTCGACCGTGACGCTCTTGGCCAGGTTACGCGGCTGGTCCACGTCGGTGCCCTTGAGCACGGCGACGTGGTAGGACAGCAGCTGCAGCGGAATGGTGTAGAGGATCGGCGCCAGCACCTCGTGGATGTGCGGCATGTTCACCACCACGGTGCCCTCGCCGTTGCTCATCCCCGCCTGCTCGTCGGCGAAGACGATCAGTTCGCCGCCACGGGCGCGCACTTCCTGCAGGTTGGACTTGAGCTTTTCCAGCAGTTCGTCGTTCGGCGCCACCGTGACCACCGGCATGTCGGCGTCGACCAGGGCCAGGGGGCCATGCTTGAGCTCGCCGGCCGGATAGGCTTCGGCATGGATGTAGCTGATCTCCTTGAGCTTGAGCGCCCCTTCCATGGCCACCGGGTACTGGGCGCCGCGGCCGAGGAACAGGGTGTGGTGCTTCTCGGCGAAGTGTTCGGAAACCTTCTCCACCACCGTGTCCATGGCCAGGGCTTCGCCCAGGCGGGTCGGCAGCCGGCGCAACTCTTCGACCAGCTCGGCCTCCAGTTGCGGATCTAGGGTGCCGCGCACGCGGCCGAGGGCCAGGGTCAGCAGCAGCAGGGCGACCAGCTGGGTGGTGAAGGCCTTGGTCGAGGCCACGCCGATCTCCGGGCCGGCCTGGGTCAGCAGGGTCAGGTCGGACTCGCGCACCAGGGAGCTGATGCCGACGTTGCAGATCGCCAGACTGGCCAGGTAGCCACCCTGCTCCGGGCCGCGCGCCTTGGCGTTGCGCAGCGCGGCCAGGGTATCGGCGGTTTCGCCGGACTGGGAGATGCTGACGAACAGGGTATCGGGCTGCACCACCACCTGGCGGTAACGGAACTCGCTGGCCACCTCGACCTGACAGGGCACACCGGCCAGCGCCTCGAGCCAGTAACGGGCGACCATGCCGGCGTGGTAGCTGGTACCGCAGGCGACTATCTGCACATTGCGCACCTTGGCGAATAGCTCGGCCGCCTGGGGGCCGAACGCCTGGGCCAGGACGCGGTCACTGGCCAGGCGGCCTTCCAGGGTGCGCTGCACCACCTTGGGCTGCTCGTGGATTTCCTTGAGCATGAAGTGGCGGTATTCGCCCTTGTCGGCAGCCTCGGCACCCTCGTGGTACTGCACGCTCTCGCGCTGCACCGGCTGGCCATCGACCGTCCAGATCTGCACCGAATCGCGGCGAATCTCGGCGATGTCGCCCTCTTCCAGGTACACGAAGCGGTCGGTCACCTGACGCAGCGCCAGCTGGTCGGAGGCCAGGAAATTCTCGCCCAGGCCCAGGCCGATCACCAGCGGACTGCCGCTGCGGGCGGCGAGCAGGCGGTCGGGCTGACGAGCCGAGATCACCGCCAGGCCGTAGGCGCCGTGCAGGTCCTTGACCGCGTCCTTGAGCGCCGCGGTGAGGTCAGGCTGGCTTTTCAGCTTGTGGTCGAGCAGGTGGACGATGACCTCGGTGTCGGTGTCCGAACTGAACACATAGCCCAGGCCCTTGAGCTGGGCACGCAGCTCCTCGTGATTCTCGATGATGCCGTTGTGCACCACCGCCAGTTCGCTGCCGGAGAAATGCGGGTGGGCATTCTTCTCGCTCGGCGCACCATGGGTGGCCCAGCGGGTATGCGCGATGCCCAGGCGACCGGCCAGGGGTTCGGCGGCCAGGGCCTGCTCCAGCTCGCTGACCTTGCCGACCCGGCGGCGGCGCTCGAGCTGGCCCTGATCGTTTAACAACGCCACCCCGGCGCTGTCGTAGCCGCGGTATTCCAGGCGCTTGAGGCCTTCGACCAGCACGGCGGTGATGTTGCGTTCGGCGACGGCGCCCACGATGCCACACATAGCGTTCTCTCCTTAGTCCGGTACAGCCGCGCAGATCAGCTTGATGCCGCGCGCCGCCAGTTGTTCACGCGCCTCCTGGGGGAGGCGTTCGTCGGTGATCAGGGTATGCACGCTGCTCCAGGGCAGCTCCAGGTTGGGAATCTTGCGGCCGATCTTGTCGCTCTCGACCATGACGATGACTTCGCGGGCGACCTCGGCCATGACCCGCGACAGCCCCAGCAGTTCGTTGAAGGTGGTGGTGCCCCGTGCCAGGTCGATGCCGTCGGCGCCTATGAACAGCTGGTCGAAATCGTAGGAGCGCAGCACCTGCTCGGCAACCTGGCCCTGAAAGGACTCGGAATGGGGGTCCCAGGTGCCGCCGGTCATCAGCAAGACCGGCTCGTGCTCCAGCTCGCGCAGGGCATTGGCCACGTTGAGCGAATTGGTCATGACCACCAGCCCCGGCTTGTGACCCAGTTCGGGAATCATGGCGGCGGTGGTGGTGCCGCTGTCGATGATGATCCGCGCGTGCTCGCGAATGCGCGCCACCCCGGCGCGGGCGATGGCCTGCTTGGTCTTGGAGACCGGCTGACCGCCATCGCCGATCAGCTCCTGGGGCAGCGGCACGGCGCCACCGTAGCGGCGCAGCAGCAGGCCGTTCTTCTCCAGGGCGGCCAGATCCTTGCGGATGGTCACTTCCGAGGTGGCAAAGCCCCTGGCCAGCTCGTCGACGCTCACCTCGCCCTGCTCGGCGAGCAGGGCGAGGATGGCATGACGGCGCTGCGGGGTATTGCGCTTGGACATGTATAAGTTTCGATTCGAAAGTTAGTGGCGCGAATCAAAACCTAACAGGCCCCTGGGCGTCAAGCGCCAATCGAGCCGCGATGGATCAGCCGGTGCCGACTCTCAGCCGCGCCGGCTATCACTTCTTGATCTTCACCGGGCGTTTCCAGCCGGCGATGTTGCGCTGCTTGGCCCGGCCTACCGCCAGGCTATCGGCCGGCACCTCGGCGGTGATCACCGAACCGGCGCCGGTGGTGGCGCGATCGCCCAGGTTCAGCGGGGCGACCAGGGCGCTGTTGGAACCGATGAAAACATCCTCGCCCATAACCGTCTTGAACTTGTTCGCCCCATCGTAATTGCAGGTGATGGTGCCGGCGCCGATATTGCTGCGCGCGCCTATCTCGGCGTCGCCCAAGTAACTCAGGTGTCCGGCCTTGGCGCCCTCGCCCAGTACCGCGTTCTTCAACTCGACGAAGTTGCCGACATGGGCCTTGGCGCCCAGCACCGAGCCCGGGCGCAAGCGGGCGAAGGGTCCGCAGTCGGCGCCCTCGCCCAGCTCGGCACCGTCCAGGTGGCTGTTGGCCTTGATGATCGAGCCCTTGCGCAGAACGCTGTCCTTGATCACGCAGTTCGGACCGATCTCGACCCCATCCTCGATCAGCACACGACCTTCGAGTATCACGTTGATATCGATCAGCACGTCGCGACCGACCGTGACCTCGCCGCGCAGGTCGAAACGCGCCGGATCGCGCAGGGTCACGCCCTGGGCCATCAGTTGACGCGCGGCGCGCTGCTGATAATGGCGCTCCAGTTCGGCCAACTGGATGCGGTCGTTGGCGCCCTGCACCTCCATGGCGTCCAGCGGCTGCTCGGTGGCCACCACCAGGCCGTCGGCCACCGCCATGGCGATGACATCGGTGAGGTAGTACTCGCCCTGGGCATTGCTGTTGGACAGGCGACCCAGCCAGTCGCCGAGACGCTTGGCCGGC
>JBFHKK010000018.1:0-15214 GCA_041595475.1 Pseudomonas sp.
CGTGAAGACATCGCGTTTTTCGGACAGCCAGATCATCGCCATCCTCAAGCAGGCCGAAGTCGGCAGCCCAGTCCCGGAGCTGTGCCGTGAGCATGGCATCAGCTCGGCGACCTTCTACAAGTGGCGCGCCAAGTTCGGTGGTATGGACGCCTCGTTGATGGCTCGGCTGCGCGAGCTGGAGGACGAGAACCGTCGCCTCAAGAAGATGTATGCCGACGAGCGCCTCAAGGCCGAGATCATTCAGGAGGCCATGGCAAAAAAGTGGTGAAGCCATCTCGGCGGCGAGAGATGGCGCAGCAGGCCGTTCACTCCGGCCGGATCAGCATTAAACAGGCATGCCTGGCGTTTGGCGTCAGCGTCGCCTGCTATCGCTATCAGCCTCGGTTGTCCTCGGAAAATGCCGAGATCGCCGATCACCTGATCCGGCTTACGCACAATCAACGCAACTGGGGTTTCGGCCTCTGCTTCTTGTACCTGCGCAACGTGAAAGGCTACCGGTGGAATCACAAGCGGGTGTACCGGATCTATCGGGAGTTGGAGCTGAACCTGCGGATCAAGCCGCGCAAACGCATCGTGC
Organism: Pseudomonas sp.; assembly: GCA_041595475.1. GTDB lineage: Bacteria > Pseudomonadota > Gammaproteobacteria > Pseudomonadales > Pseudomonadaceae > Aquipseudomonas. Next base: position 578 of record JBFHKK010000018.1, read on the forward strand.
GTGAGAAACCTGAACCACTGGCGGTGCCGGAGGCGATCAATCACTGCTGGTCGATGGACTTCATGCACGACCAACTAGCAGACGGTCGCAACTTCCGCTTGTTCAACCTGATCGACGACTTCAACCGCGAAGCCCTGGCCATGGATATCGACCTGTCACTGCCGGCAGAGCGGGTGGTGCGCGCGCTGGATCAGGTGATCGAGTGGCGTGGCAAGCCCCGGGCGATTCGCAGCGACAACGGCCCCGAATACATCAGCAGCAAGCTCGTCCTCTGGGCAGAAAAGCACGGCATCCGCCTCGAGCACATCCAGCCGGGCAATCCCCAGCAGAATGCCTATGTCGAACGCTACAACCGCACGGTGCGTTACGACTGGCTGGGACACTACTTGTTCGAGTCCATCGCCGAGGTGCAGGAACATGCAACTCGCTGGGTGTGGACATACAATCACGAACGGCCAAATATGGCCCTTGGAGGCATCACCCCCAAACAGAAGTTGGCCCTCGTGGCCTGACCTCTACTTCTGACGAGTACTAAAAATGGGGGGATTACCGGAGGAGGGCGGTAAGCGAGTTGCTAGTTGGGCTGCTTGGCTCCGTCAGCAGCAGTTGGTTGCGCTTGCGGAGAAGCCTTCGGCTCGAAAGCATGGAAACACCTCTGTCTCGCCAATCGGATCGTAACTGCCGAGTTGTGGCTGAGATTGTCTGCGCACGCGTTTCGTCGATTCGAGAAAAGACGCGGTCATCGCCAGGGTCGCGCGGGGTACTGCTGCCCTTGTGGCTTTGGTAGTCTGCGAGAGACTGCCTAAGCGAGGCTGTGCAGGCGAGCGTGTCTGAGCCTTCTGTCCATCGATGGCTGTTGCAGCTGCACGTAGCTGTTGCGCAAGGCTCAGGCTATTGGGTTGTCCAGCAGGCGATAAGGGGAGGGGCCGCTTCTTGATCTGTGATCTCGATCTTCCCGCGGGTGTGATGGCGCGCAGTTTCGCCGACCAGCAGTCGCTCGCCGAGGCGATGGCGGCCGCGGTTGCAGGGGCTTTAGGGACGGCCGCGGCAACCCGCGGTGTGGCTACCTTGGTCGTGTCCGGCGGGCGCACGCCTGTGAGCTTCCTCGAATCGCTTTCGCGACAGCCGTTGTCGTGGGTCAATGTCCTCGTGAGTCTGGCCGATGAGCGCTGGGTGGCGCCCGAAGATCCCTGCAGCAACGAAGGATTGCTTCGTCGCCATTTGCTCCAAGGTTCAGCCGCCGACGCGCGCCTGATCGGCCTCTATCGGCCGGCCGAAACGCTCGAGCAGGCCGCGTGTCGGGCCGATCGCGCGCTTGCCGAGTTGTCGTCTATCGATGTGTTGGTGCTGGGCATGGGCGATGATGGCCATACGGCCTCGCTGTTTCCCGATAGCCCCGGTTTGCCAGAGGCTATGCGCCAGGACTGCCCGCGCCGCTGTTTGCCCATGGTGGCGCCGGTCGAGCCATGTCAGCGTCTAAGCATGACTCTTTCCTTCTTGACGGGTGCACGCCTGCCCTTGTTGCTGATCCAGGGCGAGGCCAAGTTGCAGACCCTCGCCCAGGCACTGGTCGGCGATGATCGGCTCGAGATGCCCATACGAGCTTTCCTGCATTCGCCACTTGAGATTTACTGGTGTCCCTAGGGCCATGAGGATCTGCCTTGAGCTGCGCGACCGAAAACGCTTCGCAACCTCGCATGCGCGACAAGATTGCCCGACTCGATGAGTTGGGTGGGCGTGCGCGAATCATTCCGGTGATCACCATTGCCCGGGAGGAAGACGTCCTGCCGTTGGCCGATGCCCTGGCGGCGGGGGGCTTGAGGGTGCTGGAGATTACCTTGCGCTCGGAGCATGGCCTTCATGCGATCCGCCAGTTGCGCCAGGCGCGTCCAGACCTTCAGGTAGGCGCAGGCACCGTCCTCGACGGGCGCATGCTCGCCGCCGCGGAGGCGGCGGGGGCGCAGTTCGCCGTCGCACCGGGATCGACGCCCGAGTTGCTGCAGGCCGCCCTGGCCAGCGCGGTGCCCTTGTTGCCGGGTGTCAGCAGCGCTTCGGACATCATGCTTGGCTATGGCCTGGGTTATCGGCGCTTCAAGCTGTTTCCTGCGGAACTCTGTGGCGGCACGGCGGCGCTCAAGGCCTTCTCCGGCCCCTTCGCAGACTCGCGTTTCTGTCCGACCGGAGGCATCAGTCCACAAAACCTCAGAAACTACATGGCGCTGGGGAATGTCATCTGTGTCGGCGGCAGTTGGATGATGGAGTCGCAGTGGATTCGAGCCGGTGACTGGGCGCAGGTCACTCGCGCCAGCGCCGAAGCCTTGAGCATGCTGAGTTCGCTTAACCCCGAAGGCGCGTCTTGATGCCGTTTCGGCAAGCCTCATCGGGGTTCTGGGGTACTGCGTCAGGACGGGGCGGCAAGGCTCCTATCACCCAAGGTGCGCCGCTAAGCAGCATTCCGCGCGAGCATCAGGCGGAATGGCCGGGATCCACAACTGGGCTAGTGAGCCCGGGCGTCGCCCCTGGGCGAGTGTTGCATGACCCGCTGCACATAGAGGTCGATTTCCCGTTCGGCATCGACTCGGGTGTAGAAGGGGCCTTCGAGGGTGCCTTCGCGGGTGGCAAAGAAATACTGGCCATTGACCGCACTGACCCGCTCGCTGCGGTAGTGGGTGGCTGGGCTGGGGTCGATTCGGCGCTGTCCGAACATAGCGTGACCTCATGCATTGGAGCTCAATACCTCAAGTCTAAGATCAATTCGTCGTCCGACAGGCTTTGGCGACGAAAGGTCGAATTTTGCCGCGTTCTTGCGGGGATTTTGCTCTTTCTGGCCGTTTCAAGCGTCAAAGCCGTGACGATTTTCAGTGTCGTTACAGCACAGTTGCGCTGTAAAGGGCTGTTTGGCTGTATCTGTGTAGGTTGTGTGGCCCGGCCTAGAATGCTGCTTTGGCATGCCGGCGCTGACGAGGTCATCGGGCGGGCCGTTTCGTCATTCGGGGTCATCATGCACATTTCTTCCGGCCGCTGGCTGCTCGGCCTGTTTCTCGCCCTGGTCACAGCGCTGCTCTGGGGCATTCTGCCGATCAAGCTCAAGCAGGTACTGCAGGTGATGGACCCGGTCACCGTGACCTGGTATCGCCTGCTGGTGGCGGGCGCCATCCTGTTCGTCTATTTGGCGGCGGCGCGCCGCCTGCCAAGGTTCAGGCCCTTGGGCAAGCAGGGCGGCTGGCTGCTCGGATTGGCTATCGCCGGCTTGAGCGCCAACTACGTGCTCTATCTGTGTGGGCTGCAACGCCTGAGTCCGGGCACGACCCAACTGGTCATTCAGGTGGCGCCCATACTGCTGCTGCTGGGCAGTCTATTGGTGTTTCGCGAGTCGTTCAGCGCGGGCCAGGCGCTCGGGCTGTTGATCCTGCTGCTGGGCTTCGGCCTGTTCTTCAACGAGCGCCTGGGTGAGTTGCTCGGTTCCCTGACCCGCTACACCCTCGGTGTCTTGTTCATGCTGCTGGCGGCGCTGACCTGGGCGTTTTACGGGCTGGCGCAGAAGCAGCTGCTGACGGTCTGGAATTCGCTTCAGGTGATGATGGTGATCTACCTGGCCTGCGCGCTGTTGCTGACGCCCTGGGCCCAGCCGCTGCAGGTGCTCGAGCTCGATGCGCTGCAGCGCTGGCTGCTGCTGGCCTGCTGCCTGAATACCCTGGTGGCCTATGGTGCCTTCGCCGAGGCGCTGGCCCACTGGCAGGCCTCGCGGGTCAGCGCGACCCTGGCAATCACTCCCCTGGTGACGTTTTCGGCCGTGGCTTTGGCTGCGCTCTGGTGGCCGCAGCAGGTGCAGCCGGAGCAGATCAATGCGCTGGCCTACGGCGGCGCCTTGCTGGTGGTGATCGGCTCGGCCCTGACGGCCCTGGGGCCGTCACTCATGGCCAATTTGCGGGCGCGCCGCCTGCGTCTGGCCAGCCAGCCCTAGGGCGCGGCTCGGCCTTGCGGCCGGCGTGTCTTGTCACTCCTCGGTGGCACCGCCGAGCATCTCCTGCGGGCGGACCCAGGCATCGAATTGCTCCTCGCTGAGCACGCCCAGTTGCAGCGCCGCCTCGCGCAGGGTGCTGCCCTCGGCATAGGCCTTCTTGGCGATCTGCGCGGCCTTGTCGTAGCCGATATGCGGATTCAGGGCGGTCACCAGCATCAGGCCGCGCTCCAGATGGGCCGCCATCTGCCGCGCATCCGGCTCCAGGCCTTCGATGCAGTGCAGCTGGAAGTTGCGACAGCCGTCGGCCAGCAGGCGAATCGACTGCAGCAGGTTGTGAATGATCACCGGCTTGAACACGTTCAGCTGCAGATGCCCCTGGCTGGCGGCGAAGCCGATGGCGGCGTCGTTGCCCAGCACCTGGCAGGCCAGCATCGACAGCGCCTCGCACTGGGTCGGGTTGACCTTGCCGGGCATGATCGAGCTGCCCGGCTCGTTGGCCGGCAGGCGCACCTCGGCCAGGCCGCCACGGGGACCGGAGCCGAGCAGGCGCAGGTCGTTGGCAATCTTCATCAGCGCCACGGCCAGGGTCTTGAGCGCGCCTGAGAGGATCGTCAGGGGCTCATGGCCGGCCAGGGCGGCGAACTTGTTGGGCGCGCTGACCAGCGGCAGGCCGCACAGGGCGGCGAGTTCGGCGGCCATGGCCTCGGCGAAGCCGGGCGGCGCGTTCAGCCCGGTGCCCACCGCCGTGCCGCCCTGGGCCAGTTCGCAGACCGCCGGCAGGGCCGCGCGAATGGCCCGCTCGGCATAGCCGAGCTGGGCGACGAAGGCCGACAGCTCCTGGCCGAAGGTGACCGGGGTGGCGTCCATCAGGTGGGTGCGGCCGGTCTTGACCAGATCCTGATGCTTGGCCGCCTGTTCGGCCAGGCCGCCGGCCAATTCGGCCAGGGCCGGCAACAGCTCGTGCTGCACGGCCTGAGCCGTGGCGATGTGCATGGCGGTGGGGAAGCAATCGTTGGAACTCTGCGCTCGGTTGACGTGATCGTTCGGATGCACCGGCGTCTTGCCGCCGCGGCTGCCGCCGGCCAGCTCGTTGGCGCGACCGGCGATGACTTCGTTGACGTTCATGTTGCTCTGGGTGCCGCTGCCGGTCTGCCAGACGACCAGAGGGAACTGCTCATCATGCTGGCCGGCCAGCACCTCGTCGGCGGCCTGTTCGATCAGCCGGGCGATCTCCTGGGGCAACTCGCCGATGCGCCCGTTGATCCGCGCCGCCGCCTTCTTGATCTGCGCCAGGGCATGCAGGACGGCCAGTGGCATGCGCTCCTGGCCGATGGCGAAATTGACCAGCGAGCGCTGCGTCTGCGCGCCCCAGTAGGCCTCATCGGGTACTTCGATCGGGCCCATGCTGTCGGTTTCGGTGCGGCTCATGGCGCGGCTCCTAGCGGTTCGACTCCGCAAGTTTAGGTCTGACCGCGCCGGCCTGCGTGGATGGATCGGTGGTCGGTCGCCGCCGCTGACCTTGAGTGCGTCCGCGCCTTGGGCCCACAATGGCGGCTTGAAGGGGTCGCCGCGACTCCATCGTCAGTGCCCGGGAGCCTTCGATGTCACTTTTGATCCGCCGCTGCCTCATGCTCGTGCTGGCCTGCGGCAGTGCCCAGGCGTTGGCCGATGCCAGTGCTCACGCCGCCGCTGCCGAGCGCGTGCTTAAGCTGGCGCGCGCCGACAAGCTGACAGTGCCGGTGTACGCCCAGGTGCAGCAGCTGTTCGCCCAGCGCTTCGCCGAGAGCAAGGCGCCGGCCAGCAAGCAGCCGCTGCTGGAGCGCTATCAGGCCAAGGCCAATGCGGCGCTGGACCGGGCGATCGGCTGGGAGGCGCTCAAGGGCGACCTGGTGGCGCTCTATACCCGGCAGTTCGACGAACAGGAGATGGCCGAATTGCTGGCCTTCTATCAGTCGCCGGTCGGGCGCAAGCTGCTCGAGAGCATGCCGGCGCTGACCGCGCAGTCGGCGCAGCTGACCCAGGACAAACTGGCGGCCGCGGTGCCCCAGGTCAATCAACTGCTGGACCAGATGGTCGCCGAGCTGGCGGCGCAGCAGCCGTAACCGGGAGTCTTAGATGTCCAAGCAAGAACAACTGGAGGCCGCCCTGGCCGCCCTGACGCCGCAGCACCTCGAGGTGCTGGACGAGAGTCACATGCACAGCCGCGGCCAGGAGAGTCATTACAAGGCGATCATCGTCAGTGAGCAGTTCAGCGGGATCAACGCGGTCAAGCGTCATCAGAAGGTCTACGCCAGCCTCGGCCCCCTGATGGGTCAGGTGCATGCCCTGGCACTGCATACCTATACCCCCGAGGAATGGGCGGCGCTGGGCGCGGCGCCGGCGTCGCCGACCTGCCTGGGCGGCAGCAAGCACGACCACTGAGGCAGATCGCTGCGGCACGCTTCATCGTGCCGCAGCGGCCGGCGCTACACGACAGCCGCCAAGAAACGTAAACTTCACTCAGCGCCGGCCATCGCCGGCGCCGTCGTTTATAGACCCAGTCCGCCCTTTGCGTGGGCGACTACTGAAGGAAGTTTTCCCATGACCGACAAGATCGTCGTCGCGGCGCTGTACAAGTTCGTCTCCCTTAGCGATTACCAGGCACTGCGCGAGCCGCTGTTGCAAACCCTGCTGGACAACGGCATCAAGGGCACCCTGCTGCTGGCCGAGGAGGGCATCAACGGCACCGTCTCCGGCAGTCGCGCCGCCATCGATGCGTTGCTCGCCTGGTTCGGCCAGGATTCGCGCCTGGCCGATATCGATCACAAGGAGTCCTACTGCATTGATCAGCCCTTCTATCGCACCAAGGTCAAGCTGAAGAAGGAGATCGTCACCCTCGGCGTGCCGGGCGTGGACCCCAACCAGCGGGTCGGCACCTATGTCGAGCCCGAGGACTGGAATGCCCTGGTCAGTGACCCCGAGGTGCTGCTGATCGACACCCGCAACGACTACGAGGTCGCCATCGGCACCTTCGAAGGCGCCATCGACCCCAAGACCAAGTCGTTCCGCGAGTTCCCCGCGTACATCCAGGCGCACTTCGACCCGAGCAAGCACAAGAAGGTGGCGATGTTCTGCACCGGCGGCATCCGCTGCGAAAAGGCCTCCAGCTACATGCTCGGCGCGGGCTTCGAGCAGGTGTTCCACCTCAAGGGGGGCATCCTCAAGTACCTGGAGCAGGTGCCCCAGGCGCAGACCAAGTGGCGCGGCGACTGCTTCGTGTTCGACAACAGAGTCACGGTGCGCCATGACCTGTCGGAGGGCGACTACGACCAGTGCCACGCCTGCCGCACTCCGGTGTCGGTCGCCGATCGTCAGTCGGAGTTCTACAGCCCCGGCATCAGCTGCCCGCATTGTTGGGACTCGCTGCCGGAGAAGACCCGCGCCGGTGCCCGCGAGCGGCAGAAGCAGATCGAGCTGGCCCGCGCGCGCAACCAGCCGCATCCGCTGGGGCGTGATCCGCGCCAGCCGCTCGAGGCCTGATGCCCATGGCCGGCCGCCTGCTCTATGTGATGGACCCGATGTGCTCCTGGTGCTGGGGCTTTGCCCCGGTACTGGAGGCCCTCGCCGAGCAGGCGGCCGTCACCGGGGTGCCGCTGCACCTGGTGCTCGGCGGCCTGCGCCGTGATCAGGTGGCCATCGATGCCGCCGCCCGGGTGCGCTACCTGGGCTATTGGCAGGCGGTCAACGCCAGCACCGGTCAGCTGTTCGACTTCCAGGCCGGCCTGCCCGAAGGATTGATTTACGACACCGAGCCGGCCTGCCGCGCGCTGGTCACCGCCCGTGAGCTGGATCCGGCCAGCGCCTGGCCCCTGGCGCGGCTGATCCAGCAGGCCTTCTACACCGAAGGGGCCGACGTGACTCAGGCCGGCGTGCTGCGGCGGCTGGCCGAGCAGGCCGGGATTGCGCGCAACGCATTTGCCGAGGCCTTCGACAGCCCGGCCATGCATGCGGCCACCGCGGCCGACTTCGCCTGGGTACAGGACTTGGGCAGAGCCGGTTTCCCCACCCTGCTGGCCGAGCGCGACGGTCAGCTGGCGCTGCTGACCAACGGCTACCAGCCCCTGGAGACGCTGGCGCCGCTGCTGACCCGCTGGCTGGAACGCGCCGCCCATGGCTGACCGCCTGAGTTGGGCGGAGATCCGCCGCCTGGCGCTGCAGCACCGCAAGGCCTTGCTGCTGGCCAACGGCGTGGCGTTGCTGGCGACCCTGTGCAGCGTGCCCATTCCGTTGCTGCTGCCGCTGCTGGTCGACGAGGTACTGCTCAACGACGGCGACGCCGCGCTGCGGGTGATGGATCATTTTCTCCCGGCCAGCTGGGAGAGCGCCGCCGGCTATATCGGCCTGATGCTGCTGCTGACCCTGCTGTTGCGCGGCGCCGCGCTGATCTTCAACGTGCTGCAGGCGCGCCAGTTCGCCGGCCTGTCCAAGGACGTTGTCTACCGCCTGCGCCTGCGCCTGATCGAACGACTCAAGCGGATTTCATTGAGCGAGTACGAGAGCCTCGGCGGCGGCGCCGTGACCACCCACCTGGTCACCGACCTGGATACCCTGGACAAGTTCGTCGGCGAAACCTTGAGCCGCTTTCTGGTGGCGACCCTGACCCTCACCGGCACCGCGGCCATCCTGCTCTGGATGCACTGGCAGCTGGCCCTGCTGATCCTGCTGTTCAACCCCCTGGTGATCTTCGCCACCGTGCAGTTGGGCAAGCGGGTCAAGCACCTGAAGAAGCTGGAGAACGACAGTACCTCGCACTTCACCCAGGCCCTGACCGAAACCCTGGAGGCGATCCAGGAGATTCGCGCCGGCAACCGCCAGGGCTATTTTCTCGGCCGCCTTGGGGGTCGGGCGCGGGAGGTACGCGACTATGCGGTGGCCTCGCAGTGGAAGAGCGATGCCTCCAACCGCGCCAGCGGTCTGCTGTTCCAGTTCGGCATCGATGTGTTTCGCGCCGCGGCCATGCTCACGGTGCTGTTCTCCGACCTGTCGATCGGGCAGATGCTCGCGGTGTTCAGCTACCTGTGGTTCATGATCGGCCCGGTCGAGCAGCTGCTCGGCCTGCAATACGCCTTCTATGCCGCCGGCGGCGCCCTGCAGCGGATCAACCAGCTGCTGGCGCGCGCCGACGAGCCGCAGTACCCGGGACAAGTCGATCCCTTCCAGGGCCGCGCAACCGTCGGCATCGAGGTGCAGGGGCTGTCGTTCGCCTATCAGGACGAGCCGGTGCTCGATCGCCTCGACCTGAGCATAGGCGCAGGGGAAAAGGTCGCCATCGTCGGCGCCAGCGGCGGCGGCAAGAGCACCCTGGTGCAGCTGCTGCTGGGCCTCTATACGCCCCAGGCCGGCAGCATCCGTTTCGGCGGCTGCAGCCTGGAGCAGATCGGCCTGGAGCGGGTGCGCGAAAACGTGGCCGTGGTGCTGCAGCATCCGGCGCTGTTCAACGACACGGTGCGGGCCAACCTGTGCATGGGCCGCGAGCGCAGCGACGAACATTGCTGGCGGGCCCTGCAGATCGCTCAGCTGGCCGACACCGTGGCGCTGCTACCGCAGGGGCTGGATACCGTGGTCGGTCGCTCCGGCGTGCGCCTCTCCGGCGGCCAGCGCCAGCGCCTGGCGATCGCCCGCATGGTCCTGGCCGACCCCAAGGTGGTGATCCTCGACGAGGCCACCTCGGCGCTGGATGCGGCCACCGAATATGCCCTGCACCAGGCCCTGAGCGAGTTTCTCAATGGCCGTACCACCCTGATCATCGCCCATCGCCTGAGCGCGGTGAAGCAGGCCGACCGGGTCCTGGTGTTCGACGGCGGCAGCATCGCCGAGGACGGCGATCATCAGCAGTTGATCGCGGTCGGTGGCCTCTACGCCAAGCTCTACGGGCACCTGCAGCAGCACTGAGGCGTCCGCTCGGACGATTCAGGGCGTGACGGTGGCAGCTGCTCCCGCTTCGGCCGCTTTGGCTGGCGCCGGCGGCGCCCATTGCTGCAGACGCTCCAGCCGCTTGCGGCTGGCCGCGAGCGGCTGGTTGAGCGCCTCGTCATAGTGGTCCAGCCAGCTGCGTGAGCCACGCACCATGCCGGCCAGCTCGCGCATGCCGGCTTTCAGCGCCATCAGGCTCTGCTGGTATCCCTGCTCCTGGCCTTGCAGGGTCTGGATGATCAGCGCCAGATCCTTTGCGTCCATGCCGGCTGCGGCTGCGGCTGCGGCCGAGGCGGGTGGCGCGCTTGGCTGCTGCTCGAGCTGGCGCTGCTGCTTGGCCAGGGCCAGCATTTGCTGCTCCAGACCGAGGATGCGCTGCTCCAGGGCTTCGACCTGGGCGGCGCTGATGGTTGGCGGTTCATCGGCGGGGGCGAGCAGGCTGGCGGTCAGCCAACTGGCCAGAACCATCATCAGCAGCAGTGCAACCCCGGCCAGCAGCAGCCGGTCGAGGCGTCGCGCCTTCTCCAGATTGGCCAGACGCTCGCTGTCACTCAGAGGCGACTCGGCGTCTTTTTCGCTTTCGCCGTCTTTGCTCATGACCATTTTCTCCTGATGGCTGCCGGCTTATTACCTGTTCCGTTAATAGCAGTATGCCATTTTTATCCGCTATTGCTCGCGCCAGCCCCCCATCATAAGGCCTTCGTCGGCATCGGGCGGTGTTCTTCGGCACGCGCAGCTGCCGCCTCTGAGAAAAAACGGCAGCGCGCCTGGCGGCGTTGACCGTGATCCGGCCGCACCGGTCTCTATTGTCTCGAGTGCAACTCATCGCCGCTGCCGGCAGCGGCCGTCGACTGGTCCACAATTGAAGCAGGAGGTGCATGAACGGTGAACCCTATCGATCCGCACAACCCCATAGGCACCGACGGCTTCGAGTTCGTCGAATACACCGCGCCGACGCCCGAGGGCATCGAGCAGTTGCGCGCGCTGTTCAGCGCCATGGGCTTCACCGAGACGGCCAGGCACCGCTCCAAGGAAGTCTGGCTGTTCCAGCAGCACGACATCAATTTCGTGCTCAACGGCAGCCCCAGCGGGCAGGTGCGCGAGTTCGGCGAAAGGCACGGGCCGAGCGCCTGCGCCATGGCCTTCCGGGTCAGGAACGCGGCCCAGGCCGCCGCCTATGTCGAGGCCCAGGGCGCCAAGCTGGTCGGCAGCCACGCCAACTTCGGCGAGCTGAACATTCCCTGCGTCGAGGGCATCGGCGGCTCGCTCTTGTACCTGGTCGACCGCTACGGCGATCAGAGCATCTACGACGTCGACTTCGACTTCATCGAGGGCCGCTCGGCCAATGACAACGCCGTGGGCCTCAAGGAGATCGACCACCTGACCCACAACGTCGAACGCGGGCACATGGATCTCTGGTCGAGCTTCTACGAGCGCATTGCCGGCTTTCGCGAGATCCGCTACTTCGACATCGAGGGCAAGCTCACCGGCCTGCTCTCCAGGGCCATGACCGCGCCCTGCGGCAAGATCCGCATCCCGATCAACGAGTCGGCCGACGACCAGTCGCAGATCGAGGAATTCATCCGCGAGTACCACGGCGAGGGCATCCAGCACATCGCCCTGTCCAGCGACGACATCTACGCCACAGTGCGCCAGTTGCGCGCCCGGGGCGTGGACTTCATGCAGACCCCGGACACCTACTATGAGAAGGTCGAGCAGCGCGTGCCCGGCCATGGCGAGCCGCTGAAGCAGCTGCGCGAGCTGAACATCCTGATCGACGGCTCCCCGGGCGACGATGGCATCCTGCTGCAGATCTTCACCAATACGGTGATCGGTCCGATCTTCTTCGAGATCATCCAGCGCAAGGGCAACCAGGGCTTCGGCGAGGGCAACTTTCGAGCCCTGTTCGAATCCATCGAGGAAGATCAGCTGCGCCGCGGCGTGCTCAAGGAGGAATGAACCGCTCCGGCCAAACCCGCTGCTCGGGGGCATGCCCGAGCCAGGCTGAATCGAGGAGGCAGCGGCCATGAGTCATAGATGGATCGGCTTTCCCCTGCGCGAGGGCCAGTGCTCGCGCCAGGCGCACTGTGACCTGCCCGAAGGCACCTACGAGCGCGAGATGGGCCGCGAGGGTTTCTACGGGCCGACCACGCATCTGCATCACAGGCATCCGCCCACCGGCTGGATCGACTGGGAGGGGCCGCTGCGCCCCCATGCCTTCAACTTAAACGAGATCGCCAGCGAGCGTGACTGCCCGCTGGAGGCACCTTTGTGCCTGTCCAACGCCGACCTCAGGCTGCGCCTGTGGAAGACCCAGGGCGCCATGGATCATCTGGTGCGCAACGCCGATGGTGACGAGCTGCTGTTCGTCCACCAGGGCGCGGGCGATCTGTACTGCGATTTCGGCCATCTGGCCTATCGCGACGGCGACTACCTGCTGATCCCCCGGGGGACCGCCTGGCGACTGGAGGCCAGCGCGCCCAGCTGCCTGCTGCTGATCGAGAGCACGGACGGCGCCTATCAGTTGCCGGACAAGGGCCTGCTCGGGCCCCAGGCGATCTTCGATCCGGCGCTGCTCGAGCATCCGCGCCTGGACGACGCCTTCAAGGCCCAGCAGGACGAAAATACCTGGCAGATCAGGATCAAGCGGCGCGGCCAGATCAGCACCGTGACCTATCCCTACAACCCGCTGGACGTGGTCGGCTGGCACGGCGACAACACCGTGGTGCGCCTGAACTGGCGCGACATCCGCCCGCTGACGAGCCACCGCTACCACCTGCCGCCGTCGGTGCATACCACCTTCGTGGCCAGCGGCTTCGTGGTCTGCACCTTCACCCCGCGGCCGCTGGAGAGCGACCCGGGGGCGCTCAAGGTGCCCTTCTTTCACAACAACGACGACTACGACGAGGTGCTCTTCTACCACCGCGGCAACTTCTTCAGCCGCGACAACATTCAGGCCGGCATGCTCACCCTGCATCCCTGCGGCTTCCCCCACGGGCCCCATCCCAAGGCCTTGAAGAAGAGCCAGGAGAGCCCGGCGACCTTCGTCGACGAGGTGGCGGTGATGATCGATGCCCGCCACGCCCTGGAGATCGGCGAGGCCGCAGCCGGCGTCGATGTCGCCGAATACGTCAACTCCTGGCGCGCGCCGGGCAAGGAGTCGCGATGAAACTCGCCTCCCTCAATCAAGGCCGCGACGGCGTGCTGCTGGTGGTTTCCCGCGATCTGTCGCGGGCGGTCGCGGTGCCGCAGATCGCCGCCACCCTGCAGGCCGCCCTGGACGACTGGGCGATCAAGCGGCCGCATCTGGAGGCCATCTATCAGCGGCTCAACAAGGGCCTGTGCGAGGACGCCTTCGTCTTCGACCAGGCCGACTGCCACAGCCCCCTGCCGCGCGCCTACCACTGGGCCGACGGCAGCGCCTACGTCAACCATGTGGAGCTGGTGCGCAAGGCGCGCGGCGCGCAGATGCCCGACAGCTTCTGGCACGACCCGCTGATCTACCAGGGCGGCGCCGATGCCTTTATCCCGCCGCATGGTCCGATCTGCCTGGCCGACGAGGCCTGGGGCATCGATCTGGAAGCCGAGATCGCAGTGGTCACCGACGATGTGCCCATGGGCGTCACCCCGAGCGAGGCGGCTGGGCACATCCAGCTGCTGATGCTGGTCAACGACGTCTCCCTGCGCAACCTGATCCCCGCCGAGTTGGCCAAGGGTTTCGGCTTCTACCAGAGCAAACCGTCGTCGAGCTTCTCGCCGGTGGCGGTGAGCCCCGATGAGCTGGGCGAGGCCTGGCATGACGGCAAGGTCCATCGGCCGCTGGTCTCGCGGATCAACGGCGAACTGTTCGGCCAGCCGGATGCCGGCAGCGACATGACCTTCAATTTTCCCACCCTCCTGGCCCATGCGGCCAAGACCCGGCCGCTGGGCGCCGGCAGCATCATCGGCTCCGGCACCGTATCGAACTACGACCGCAGCGCCGGCTCTTCCTGCCTGGCGGAGAAGCGCATGCTGGAGATTCTCGAGCAGGGCGAGGCGCGCACGCCCTTTCTGAAGTTCGGCGACCGGGTGCGCATCGAGATGTTCGATGCCCAGGGCCAGAGCATCTTCGGCGCCATCGACCAGCAGGTGCGGCGCTATGAAGCCTGAACTGGTGCTCTACGGCTACTGGCGCTCAAGCGCCGCCTACCGGGTGCGCATCGCCCTCAATCTCAAGGGCCTGGCCTACCGCCAGGTGCCGGTGCATCTGCTCAAGGATGGCGGCCAGCAGCGCTCACCCGACTACCGCGCGCTCAACCCGCAGCAGCTGGTGCCGCTGCTGGTCGACGAAGGCAATGGCGGGCTGCGTATCGCCCAGTCCCTGGCCATCCTCGAGTACCTGGATGAAGTCTTCCCGGTGCCGGCGCTGCTGCCAAGCGACCCGGCCGAGCGCGCCCGGGTGCGCGCCATGGCCCTGCATATCGCCTGCGATATCCATCCGCTGAACAACCTGCGGGTGCTGCAGTACCTGGGTGCCGAACTGGGCGCGGATGAAGCGGCCAGGGATGCCTGGTATCGGCACTGGGTGCATGCAGGCCTGCAGGCGCTGGAGCAGGGGCTGGCGGCCTTCGAGGGAGAGCTGTCGCTGGGCCAGCGGCCCGGTTATCTGGAGGCCTGCCTGGTGCCGCAGCTGTACAACGCCCGGCGCTTCGACTGCGACCTGCAGAATCTGCCGCGGATAC
>JBFHKK010000019.1:0-14923 GCA_041595475.1 Pseudomonas sp.
GCACCACGGTGCTGGCTCTGGTCGGCCTGTTCAACGTGTTCGGCACCTATATCGCCGGCTGGCTGGGTGGGCGCATGGCCAAACCGCGCCTGCTCAGCGCCCTGTACCTGGCCCGGGCGCTGGTGATTGGCGCATTCATCCTGACGCCGCTGACGGTCTGGAGCGCCTATGCCTTCGGTATCGCCATGGGCCTGCTGTGGCTGTCGACGGTGCCCTTGACCAACGGCACTGTGGCGACCCTGTTCGGCGTGCGCAACCTGTCGATGCTCGGCGGCATCGTCTTCCTGTTCCATCAGCTTGGCGCCTTCCTCGGCGGCTGGCTGGGTGGCTACCTGTTCGATCGCACCGGCAGCTACGAGCTGGTCTGGCAGATCGCGATCGTTCTCAGCCTGATGGCAGCGGCCCTCAACTGGCCGGTGCGCGAGCAGCCGGTGGCGCGCCTGCAGGGGGCGGGGGTCGGGGCATGAGTCGCCGGCTTTGCCTCGGCGCCGGGCTGGCTGTGCTTGGCGGCGCGCTGCTGGCGTTGATCTGGTGGGGTTGGCAGCAGGGCGGTCTGGCGCTGCTGCAGCTGGGGTTGGGCAGCTGCTGAGGACGCGCGCTCCCGGGGCGGCGGACTGGGTCGGCAGGCTTCACCCATATGGGCGATGCCTGGGCGGACGAGCGCTGCATAGAATCTCTGCGCCCCAGTCGTGCTGCGCCGGCTGCCGACAACAATAAAAAAGGAGTCATCCTATGCGTCGTTCCCTGACTACCGCTCTGGCCGCATTGGCCCTGGCTGGTGCCGTCGAGGCCCAGGCCAACTACACCCAGACCAAGTACCCGATAGTGCTGGTACACGGCATCACCGGTTTCGACACCATCGGCGGCCTGATCAACTATTTCCACACGGTGCCGTGGAACCTCGAGCGCGATGGCGCCAAGGTCTATGTCGCCAGTGTCGCGGCCTTCAACGACAGCGAGCAGCGCGGCGCCGAGCTGGTCCGCCAGATCCAGCCTTGGGCGGCGGCCAATGGCGGCAAGGTCAACCTGATCGGCCATAGCCAGGGTTCGCCGACCTCGCGCGTCGCCGCTTCCCTGCGCCCCGATCTGGTCGCCTCGGTGACCTCGGTCAACGGCGTCAACAAGGGTTCCAAGGTGGCCGACGTGGTGCGCGGCGTAGTGCCGGCCGGCAGCCTGGTCGAAGGGGGCGCCAATGCCGTCGCCAATGCCCTGGGCGCCTTCATCAATCTGCTGTCGGGCAGCAACAACCCGCAGAACGGCCTGGCCTCCCTGCAGACCCTGACCACCGCCGGCACCGCCGCGCTGAACAGCCGTCATCCCTGGGGCATCAACAACAGCAGCTACTGCGCCAAGTCCACCGAAGTGCACAACGTGCGCGGCCACAACATCCGCTACTTCTCCTGGACCGGCGACAACGCCTACACCAACGTCTTCGATGCCGCCGATCCCTTCCTCGGCATTACCGGCCTGGTGTTCGGCTTCGAGAAGAACGATGGTCTGGTCGGCGTCTGCGCGACCTACCTGGGTCAGGTGCTGGGCGACGACTACCACATGAACCATGCCGATGCGGTCAACCACCTGTTCGGCATCCGTGGCTGGACCGATCCGGTCTCCCTGTATCGCCAGCACGCCAACCGCCTGAAGAACAAGGGCGTCTGATATCCTGCCAGGCTGAAGTCGAGTGGGCTGCGCAATGCAGCCCACTGCTTGGAGGTCGTATGCCGTTACCCCTTCGCTCCATTACCTTGCTGGCCCTGCTGATCATCACGGCGGCCGGCTTGACGCTGTATTGGCAATGGCCGTCCGCCACGGATCTGCCCACGCCCGATCGCTCTGCGTCCAGCGCTCCCGAAACCAATCCTGCGGCCAGTCCGGCGTTGGCGCCGGCGCAGCAGCGGGCCGCTTCTCGGCTGCCGAACAAGCCTCTGGTGCCGAGCATGGCCGATACCGAGGTCGACGGGCAGCTGCGCACCGACCGCCAGGGCAATCTGCTGCTTGGCCTGGGCGTGCGCGATTACTTCGATTACTTCCTCAGCGCCGCCGATCAGGTCGGCTTGGAAACGGCGGTCGAGGCCCTGCTGGCCGACGCCGGCGGGCGCCTGCAGGAGCCCGCCCTGGGACAGTTGATCAGCCTGCTCGGTGATTATCTGGATTACAAACGGGCAAGCCTGGCGCTCATGCAGCAGCCGTTGAGCGCCGCCCAGCAGAGCCAGCCGAAGGCGCAGTTGGCGGCCTTGCAGCAGGCCTTCGAACAGCTGGCGCAGCTGCGCCGAGCACATTTCTCCGCGGGCGCGATGGAAGCCTTGTTTGGCGCCGAGGAGGCCTACGGCCGCTACACCCTGGAGAATCTGGCCCTGATGGCGCGCGAGGATCTCAGCGAACAGGACAAGGCCGCGGCCCAGGAACGTCTGCGCGCCCAGTTGCCCGAGGCGCTGCGTGCCAGCGAAGAGCGCCAGCAGCAGGCGCTGGCGCAGCAGGCGCACAGCGACAAGCTGTGGCGCGAAGGAGCCAGCGAAGAAGAGCTGCGCACCTTCCTTGCCCTGACCTATGATGCGCCCACGGTCGAGCGCGTACTCGCCGAGCAACGCAATGAGCGCGCCTGGCAGCAGCGCTACAGCCGCTATCGCGACGAACTGGCCAACCTGAAGGGCGACGGGCTCAGTGAAGCCGATCGGCGCCGCGAGCAGCAACGCCTGCGTGAGCGCCTGTTCAGTTCCGAAGAGCAGCACTGGGTGGATACCTATGACGCGATCGCCGCTAAGCAGCAGGATGCTTCCAGCGCCCAGCCTTGAAGGCCGGGCTTCAGTGCTTGCAGGTGCGCGTCTATGACCCCTGAGCAGGAAGAGCGCCTGCTGCTGGCACAGCAGCGCCGCGGTCATGGGCGCCTGTGTTTCGCCCCGAGCCTCGAGCAGGGCTTCCTCGAACACCGGGTGCAGCGGATCAAGCGGCGCCTGTTGCTGATCGCCAGCATCGCCCTGATCTTTCAGCTGATCTACGTCGGCCTGGATCTGTGGCTGATTCCCCTGTCGGTGGCCCTGACCATTATTCCCCTGCGCCTGCTGGCCATGCTCGCTGTGGTCGCGGCGCTGATCTACTGCCCGCGGCCGCAGAGCGCACCGCGCGGTGTGCTGCTGGTCTACAGCGGCGCCTATGCGCTGAACGGCGCCTGCGTGGCGGCGATCATTCACCTGTGCTGGCAGCAGGGCGTGGCCATGCCCTACGACGGCCTGTACCTGATCCTGCTGTTCGGCTATGTGCTGCTTGGGGTCTCCTTCCGCGCCATCACCCTGACGGCCTGGGGCTTCTGCGGTCTATTTCTGCTGCTCGGCCTGCTGCTGTTCGGTCCCAGCGTCGAGTTGGCCTATCAGGGCCAGTTCCTGTTGTGCGCCAATTTGATCGGTGGCGTCGGCGCCTACCTGCAGGAGCACGGCCAGCGCGGCGCCTGGCTCAACCTGCGGCTCTTGGATCTCGCCCGGCGGCGCGCCGAGGCCGATGATGCGCGCAAGCTGCGCCTGCTGGCGGCGGCCAGCCACGATCTGCGCCAGCCCCTCAACGCCATGGGGCTCTATGCCCAGCACCTGCTCGAGCAGAGTCAGGAGCCGAACGTTCGCCGGGTCAGCGCTCGCCTGGCCACCTCGGTCGAGCAACTCAGTCGCCTGCTGCAGTCGCTGCTCGACTACACCCGTCTGACGCTGCCCGGGGCGACCAAGGTCAAGCCGGAGGTGTTCGCCCTGCGCCCGTTGCTCGAGCGTCTGAGCGGCGAGACACGCGGCGAGGCGCAGATCCAGGGGGTCGAACTGCACCTGCGCTGCGGCGAACTCTGGGTGCGCAGCGATCCCCTGCTGCTGGAGCGCATCGTGCGTAATCTGCTCGCCAATGCCCTGCGCCATGCCGAGGCGCGCAACGTCTGGCTGGGCGCCGAAGCCGCGGGCGACAAGGTGCTGCTGGAAGTGGCCGACGACGGCCGTGGCTTGTCTGCAGAAGAGCAGGCGCAGGTCTTCGAGGAGTTCCGCCAGCTGGACAATCCGGGTCGCAACGCCGAGCGCGGGCTCGGCTTGGGCCTGGCGATCGTCCAGCAACTGGCCAGTCTGCTCAATCATCGCCTGCAGTTGCAGTCCAGTCCCGGTGAGGGTGCGCGCTTCGGGCTGCGTCTGCCCAGTGCGCCGGCCGGCCAGGTGCAGGCACCGAGCAATCCCGGGGCGGCGCTGCGCGGGCGCATCCTGCTGCTGGAGGATAACGAAGCCGGGCGCGAGGCCTTGAGTGGCCTGCTGCAGCGTTGGGGCTGCCAGGTATGGGCCTGCGCCGACCTGGGCGCGGCGCTGGAGTGCCTGGCAGAGGCCGCGCCGCAACTGCTGATCAGCGATTACCGTCTGGCGGCGGCCGAGGACGGCCTGCGCGCCATCGAGCGACTGCGCGAGGCGGCCGGGCAGATGCTGCCGGCGCTGCTGATCAGCGCCGATATCAGCCCCGAGCTGCAGGAGCGTTGCAGTCCGGCCCACGTCACCCTGTTGGGCAAGCCGCTACTGCCGGCGCGCCTGCGCCAGGCGCTGGCCATCTTGCTGCCGGTCGGCGCCGCGCGCGAGGCGGACGGCGCGACCCAGGGCGTCAGCGAATAAGGCTCGCCGGCACCCGGCGGCGCCGTCAGACCCAGCCGCGCTGACGGGCGACTGCGACGCAGGCGGTGCGGGTATGCACGTCCAGTTCCTGGAAAAGCGCCTTGAGGTGGGTCTTGACCGTGTCCTCGGATACGCCCAGCTCGCGGCTGATGGCCTTGTTCGGCAGGCCATCGGCCAGCAGCCGGAGAATCTCCAGTTGGCGCGGGGTCAGCGGCGGCTTGTCGGCCGGCGGCGCCGGCAGGGTCTCGCCCAGCAGCACGCTGGTGACCGCCTGGCGCAGGTTGTCGCCGTCGGCGCTTTTCGGAATGAAGCCGAGCGCCCCGGCATCCAGTGCGGCTCGGGCATGCTGGCCCGCGTCGCTGGCGCTGAGAATCGCCACCGGGGTCATGCGTCCTTGCTGTTGCCAGCGCTGCAGCAGGTCGAGACCGGGCAGGTCCGGCAGGTGCAGGTCGAGCAGAATCAGATCGTAGTCATGCTGGGCCAGGCAGTTCTCCGCCTCCTTGGCGTTTTGCGCGGTGTCTACCCGCAGATCCGGGCATAGGGGGGCCAGGGCCAAACTCAGTCCATCGAGAAAGATCCGGTGGTCATCCACCAGCAATAGGCGGAGCCGTTCGGGCAAGGTGGTACAGAGTGCGGTCATAACGTTCTCAAGCGGCTGTTCTTGTGTTTATCGACGCAGGAGGAGTTTACCGCAAAGTGCCTGTCTGTTTGGCGGCGTCATTTTGCCGGCGATCCGGCCGCCGCTCAGGCCACCTGGCTGAGGCTGCCAATGCAGCGTTGCCAGGCCTCGATGAAGTCACGGGGCCGGCCCTCGGGCCGGAACACCCGGTGCCAGACCTTGGACAGGCCGTGGAGGTCATCGGCCTTGGGCAGTGTCAGGTTTTCAACCTCGATCAATAGCCAGGCGATGGCCGTCGCGTAGCGCAGGTTGACGGTCAGTTCCAGATGGGGTGCGGCGAGAAAGGCATGCTGGCTGGCCAGGCCGCGGATCTGGCTGGCCCGCTCCGGATCGGCGGCCAGGTGCCTGTCCCAGAGTTGCAGGTGACGCTGCTCGGCGATGCGATACAGACCGTGGCCCTGGCCATGGTCCAGCGCGGTGCCGAGGGCCGACTGGCTGGCGGCGGCACCCAGCAAGAGCGCTTCGGCGGCGGGTGAGTGGCGCCCCAGGTAAAGCAGGGTAGGGCGGATGACGTGCTGACTAAGCTCGCAGGCGGCGATTCCCATAAGGCCCTCGCGACAGTTGGCCGGTGGGGCCGGGCGCATGGCAGCTTCTGGTTGTTCTGATAAAGGCCCCACCGGGAGCGGGGTTAGCCGCTCATGTTGAAGTCTAGTGCGATATTTGACCTGTAAAGGGTTGTTTTTAAATTGTTTTAGGCTTCTGGTTATTGCCCATATTTCCGTAAGTGCTTAACGAGGCCGGCTGCTCTCGCGGCGGATAGTGCCGACCGATCCTGAGCGGCTGCTCAGTCGCCGGTGGCAACCGGGCGGGCCGGATCGGTGATCCATTCGCTCCAGGAACCGGCATACAGCCGCGCCAGGGGATAACCGGCCAGGCACAGGGCGAAGAGGTTGTGGCAGGCGGTCACGCCCGAGCCGCAATAGGCCACCAGGGACTCGGCCGAACCCGGCCCAGTGAGCGCGGCGAAGCGCCGGCGCAACTGTTCGGGGGGGAGAAAGCGGCCCTGGGCGTCGAGATTGTCGCTGAAGGGCGCGCAACGCGCCCCGGGAATATGCCCGGCGACCGGATCGAGCGGCTCCACCTCGCCGCGAAAGCGCGGCAAGGCGCGGGCATCGAGCAGGCTCAGGTCGTCTCGCCCGAGGGCTTGCTGCAGCGTCGGTGCGTCTATCAGCAGACGGGCGTCCGCTGTACCCGAGAAGTCGCCGCGACCCGCGCAGGCGGGCTCCGTGCTCAGTGGATACCCGGCCGCCCGCCAGGCGGCCAGGCCGCCGTCGAGCAGGTAGACATCCTCGCGCTTGCCCAGCCAGGCCAGCAGCCACCAGGCGCGTGCGGCGAAGGCGCCGGGGCCGTCGTCGTAGAGCACCACCTGGCTGTCATTGTTCAGCCCCCACTGGCGCAGGCATTGGACCAGGGTGTCCGGCTCGGGCAGCGGGTGGCGACCGGTGACGCCCCTGCGCACCGGGCCGGAGAGGTCCTGCTCCAGATCGGCGAACTGGGCGCCGGGGATATGCCCTTGGGCATAGCTGCGCCGGCCGTAGGTCGCATCATCCAGGGCGAAGCGGCAGTCTAGGATCAATGGAGCGGCCTGCATCAGGCCGCTGGCGAGCGATTCAGGCGAGATCAGTTGGGCGAGGGGCACGGAGGAACCTGCAGGGCGGTGAGCGCGACAGCCATGATAAACCTGCCGCGGATCGGCGTTACAGCGTCTCAGTGCGCACAGGAGGGTGGTTGCCCCCTGGCCCGGCTGGACAAGCACTGGGCCCCGTCCCTGGGGGCCTTGCTGGGCTTCGCCTTGGGTGTCCTCGGGCACATGCTGGCTGTGGCCTGAGCCGGGCTGCTGTATGGTGGCGCCTCCTTTCACTGCCCAGGTCGGTCGATCGACATGAAACGCTTCGTGCTGCTGGACACGGCCGAGATTCCCGATGGCGCCGGTGCGCTCTGTCTGTTCGAGTACGGCGAGGACTTCGTGATCAAGATCGCCGGCGGCGACGGTAACCAGCTGATGAACACCCGCATGCACGGCTCCGAAGACGCCCTGGCGGCGATTCCCTGCAAGCAGGTGGCCGGCCGCCCGCAGGTGCGGGCGCTGATCGGCGGCCTGGGCATGGGCTTTACCCTGGCCTCGGCGCTGCAGCACCTGGGCGCGGATGCCGAGGTGACGGTGGCCGAACTGGTGCCGGGGGTGGTCGAGTGGAACCGCGGGGCGCTGGGCGCCAAGTCGGGTTACCCGCTGCTGGACCCGCGCACCCGGGTGGTCCAGGAGGATGTCGCCAAGCTGCTCAAGGCGTCCGCCGAGGCCTTCGATGCGATCATGCTGGATGTCGACAACGGCCCCGAGGGGCTGACCCAGAAGGGCAATGGCTGGCTGTATTCGGCCGAGGGGCTGCGCCAGTGCCACCGGGCGCTGCGCCCCAAGGGCATGCTGGCGGTGTGGTCGGCCAGCGTCGACCGCGCCTTCGCCGACAAGGTGCGCCGCAGCGGCTTCAAGGTCGAGCAGGTGCAGGTCTACGCCCACGGCAACCGTGGCACCCGCCACACCCTCTGGATCGCCGAAAAACTCAAGTAAGGCGCTCGCCGCCGATCGCAGTCCGCCGCGGGTCAAGCGCAGGCGGGTTTTTTCGTTGACGCGCGTCAGCGAATCCTCAGTTTGCCGATGCGGTCGTTGTCCAGGCTGCCCAGGTACAGATAGTCGCCCACCGGCTTGGCCGAGGTGATCATGCGCAGATGGCTGCCGCTGGTGTCGTGCAGGCTGCGGACGATCTCGCCCTGCTCGTTGAGGGCGATGACCAGGCCGTAGTCTAAGGCCTTGGGCCACAGCGCCCGCGGCAGCTTGGCCAGCTGCGCCTTGAGCCAGGGATGGCGGTGGAGGAAGTCGGCGTCGGCCTTGCGCGGGGTCGGCATCGCGACCCAGAAGGTGCCCGCGCCATCGCCCTGCAGGTTGTCCGGCAGGCCCGGCAGGTTGTCGATGAAGATATCGGCGCTGCCGGCCTTGTCGCCCTTGAGCCAGTAGCGGGTGATGCGATAGCGGTAGGTCTCGTTGACCAGCACGAAGTCCTCCTCGGCCGACAGCGCCACGCCGTTGGCGAAGTACAGGTCCTTGAGCAGCACTTGCGTCTTGCCGCTGGCCGGGTCGTGACTGAGCAGACGCCCGTGGGGGCGCGCCTCGAGCAGATCGAGCAGATAGTCCGGTTGGTGGAAGCGCGAGGAGGCATCGCTGAAGTAGATGGTGCCGTCGCGGGCGATATCCAGATCGTCGGTGAAGGCGAATGGCACGCCCTCGGCCTCGCTGGCGAGCACCCGGATGGTGCCGCTGGGAGCGATGGACAGCAGACCCTTGTAGGCGTCGGCGACGATCAGGTTGCCGCTGGCATCGAAGTCCATGCCCAGCGGCCGGCCGCCGGTGTCGACGAAGGTCTGCGGCGTCCCGTCGCCGGCGATGCGCACGATGCGTCCGTCGCTCAGGCCGCTGTAGAGCCGGCCCTGGGCGTCCACGGCGCTGTCTTCCGGGCCGTGCACCTGGCCTTTGCCGAGCAGTTCGGCCTTCATCAGGGTGTCGTTGGGCTCCAGCACCCCGGTCATGGCCGGTGGCGCTGGCGCCTGCCAGGCCAGCGGGTCGATCGGGCTGGGGGTCAGGGCCAGATAGAGCGCCGTGGCGGCCAGGGCCAGGCAGAGCAGGCCGAGCAGTTTCTTCATGGGGCATTTCCTTGTGCTGAAGTCGAACGGAGGGCGACGGGCGACAGATTACCCGCAGCGCCGCCCTTGCGCGCTGCCGATTACGGCGGATGCCCGGGCGGGCGCGCGGGCGATATATACTGCGCGCCATTCTGACGGGAGCGCCGCGTGGCTATCGATATTCACTGGATTCTGGACGACGCCAGCCTGGCGCAACACTGCGCGGCCTGGCGACGCCTGCCGTTCGTGGCGCTGGACACCGAGTTCATGCGGGTCGACACCTTCTACCCGATCGCCGGTTTGGTGCAGGTCAGCGAGGGCGAACGGGCCTACCTGATCGACCCGTTGCGGATCGGCGACTGGACGGCCTTCGCCCAGCTGCTGGAAGACCCGGCGCTGATCAAGGTGCTGCATGCCTGCAGCGAGGATCTGGAGGTCTTTCAGCGTCTGACCGGCAGCCTGCCCGAGCCGTTGTTCGACACCCAGCTGGCGGCCGGCTACCTGGACCTGGGTTTTTCCATGGGCTATTCGCGCCTGGTCCAGGCCGTGCTCGAGATCGAACTGCCCAAGGGCGAGACCCGTTCCGACTGGCTGCAGCGTCCGCTGTCGCCGACCCAGGTCAGCTACGCGGCCGAGGACGTGGTCCATCTGGCCGCGGTCTACCGCGCCCTGCAAGGGCGCCTGAGCGAGCAGAAGCAGGCCTGGGTGCTGGACGATGGCGCCGAACTGGTGGCCAACCTGCGCCGCGACGTCGAGCCGGAAAGCCTCTATCGCGAGTCCAAGCTGGGCTGGAAGCTTTCCCGCCAGCAGCTGGCCGTGCTGCGCGCCCTCTACGCCTGGCGCGAGTGCGAGGCGCGGGCGCGCAACCAGCCGCGCAATCGCATCATCCGCGAGCAGTCGCTCTGGCCCCTGGCGCGCAGCCAGCCGGACAACCTGGTGGCGCTGGCGCGCATCGAGGACATGCACCCGCGCACCGTCCGCCAGGACGGCAAGGCGCTGCTCGAGCTGATCGCCAATGCCGCGGCCACGCCGCCGGCCGACTGGCCCGAGCCCTTGCCCGAGCCGCTGCCGGTAGAAGCCTCGGCGTTGCTGAAGAAACTGCGCGCGGTCGGCCAGCGCCAGGCCGAGCGTCTGGGCATCGCACCGGAGCTGATGCTGCGCAAGAAGATCCTCGAGGCGCTGCTGAAAAGCGGCTACCCCGACGGCCCCTACCAGTTGCCCGATTCGTTGCGCGGCTGGCGCCGCGAGTTGATGGGCCAGGCTTTGCTCGACTGCCTGGCCAGTGAAGGAGACCCCGCGTGAAACGCATCTGCTCGATCTACAAAAGCCCGCGCAAGAACGAGATGTACCTCTACGTGCTCAAGAGCGACGCGCTCAAGCGTGTGCCGGAAACCCTGCTGGCGGCCTTCGGCCCGCCCATCCATACCTTCGACATGGTGCTGACGCCGCAGCGCCAGTTGGCCCGCGAGGACATCCACAAGGTCCTCGACAACCTCGAACAGCAGGGTTACCACCTGCAGATGCCGCCCCCCGAGGAGGAGTACATCGAGCACCTTCCCGAGGAGCTGCTGCGCCGCAACGATCCGGTCTGACGCCTGGAGGTTGCCGCTGGCCGGCGCCGTTCGGCTCGCTGGCCTTGGCCGGGTTCGGGGCGCGCGCTAGACTGCCGGCCTGTTCAATCTTCAGTCGCCTCGCTCGCCATGGCCGCCAAAGTCCAACCCTTCTGGAAACGCAAGACCCTCGCCCAGCTCGACCAGGACGAGTGGGAGTCGCTGTGCGACGGTTGCGGCCTGTGCTGCCTGCAGAAGCTCGAGGACGAGGACGACGGCAGCGTCTACTACACGCGCATCGCCTGCAAGCTGCTCGACCTCGAAAGCTGTCGCTGCACCGACTACGCCAACCGCGCGCGCTTCGTGCCCGACTGCATCCAGCTCACCCCGGCCCAGGCCGACCAGTTCCAGTGGCTGCCGCCCACCTGCGCCTACCGCCTGGTCAGCGAGGGCAAGGAGTTGCCGCTCTGGCACCATCTGGTCTGTGGCGATCCCGAGGCGGTGCATATCGAGCGCATCTCCCAGGCCGGGCGCATGCTCAGCGAGCACGCCGTGGCCGAGGACGACTGGGAAGATCACCTGATCTTTCGTGCCGGCTGACCGCCATTGCCGCGCCGGGGCTATCGTAAGAGCCTAACCACAGCGAGCCGGGCGCAGACCCTCGACTCCGTGGCCTGTCCGCCCGTACCCGCCAAGGAATGATCCGCATGCCGATCCTGCGTACCCTGCTAGCCGTCGCCCTGCTGACCTTAGGCGCCCCCCTGTGGGCCGCCTACAAGGTCGATCTGGATTACCGGGTCAAGTTCCTGCCGGACAGCGATCAGGCCGAAGTCAGCCTGACCCTGGAGAAGGGCGAGCGTATTCTTAGTCTGGACTTCGACCTGGGCGAGGAGGGCGCCTACAGCGATTTCAGCACCGACGGCCAGTGGACCCAGGACAGCCCCAGCAGCGGCCGCTGGCAACCGGCGCCGGGCCAGTCGACGCTGAGCTACCGGGTGCGCATCAACCATGAGCGCCAGCCCGGGCGCTTCGACGCGCGCATGACCGAGGATTGGGCACTGCTGCGCGGCGACGACCTGGTGCCCAGCGCCCGCCTGCGCCAGGAGGAGAAGACCCAGCTGGTCGCGCGCCTGCAGTTCGAGCTGCCGCGCGGCTGGCGCAGCGTGGAGACCGGCTGGCCGCGCATCGGCAAGCACAAATTTCGCATCGACAACCCCAAGCGCAAGTTCGACCGGCCGACCGGCTGGATAGTCGCCGGGCGCATCGGCAGCCGCCGCGCCCAGCTCGGCCAGACCGAGGTGACCGTGGCCGCGCCGGTGGGCGAGGGCATGCGCCGGATGGATGTGCTGACCCTGCTGACCTTCATCTGGCCGCAGCTGCAGGAGGTGTTCCCGCGCGACCCGGCCAAGCTGCTGATCGTCGGCGCCGGCGATCCCATGTGGCGCGGCGGCCTGTCGGCGAGCAATTCCTACTACATGCACAGCGCCCGCCCGCTGGTCAGCGAGAACGGCACCAGTTCCCTGGTCCACGAGCTGGTGCACGTGTTCAGCCGCATTCGTCAGCGCGAGCGCAGCGACTGGATAGTCGAGGGCCTGGCCGAGTACTACGCCATCGAGTTGATGCGCCGTGCCGGTGGCCTCAGCGAGGATCGCTACGAGAAGATCCGCGCCCAGTTGCGCAAATGGAGTGGCCCGGTCAAGAGCCTGCGCGGCAACAGATCCAGCGGCCCGGTGACCGCCCGCGCGGTCTTGTTGTTGCAGGAGCTGGACCGCGAGATTCGTCAGGCCACCAAGGGTGAGCAGCCGCGTTCGCTGGATGACGTCACCCGCGGCCTGATGCGCCTGGACAAGGTCAGCACCCAGGACATCATCGAGATCAGCGAAAACGTCATGGGCAGGCGCTCCAAGGTGCTGGATAGCCGTCTGCTGCGCTGATTCGCCGTTTGCCAGCGGCAGGCGAGCAACCCCCTGGTGCCGCCCTGCTCGCGCCTCACTGCTTCTGCTTGAGCAGCGCGGCGAGGTCGGCGAAGGCCTTGTGGGTGACCTTGGGGCCCTGCGGGCTGGCGGTCGAGCCTTCGCTGAAGTACTGCTGGTCGGTGTAGCGGGCGTGTTCGTTGTCGTGACAGTACAGGCACAGCAGCTCCCAGTTGGAGCCGTCCTGCGGGTTGTTGTCGTGGTTGTGATCGCGGTGGTGCACGGTCAGCTCGCTCAGGCGCTTGCCGGAAAACTCGCGGCCGCAGCGGCCGCAGACGTGCGGGTACATCTTCAGGGCCTTGTCTCTGTAACCTTCCTCGCGGCTGCGCTGGGCCTCGGCGAGAATGCGATCGAGCTTGGCGGTGGGCGAGGGCGTTTTCTCGGTGCTCATGGGCGATTCCGGGCTGGGACTTGCCGATCAGTCTAGCCCTGTCGGCACTCGGCGGAAACCAGCGGCCGGTGCGGCGGCCGCCTCAGACCTGCTGCTCGACCAACTGGCCATCGACCATGCGCAGGCGCTTGGACATGGCCACGGCGATGGCCCGGATGATCTGCGCGGCCGCCTTGGGGGCCTCCACCAGCATCTTCTCCAGCGAGTCCTTGGCCAGGATCAGCAGGGTGCAGCCGCTCACCGCCACGCAACTGGCCGAACGGCGCTCGCCGTCCAGTACCGCCATCTCGCCGAAGGCACGGCCCTTGCGCAGCTTGGCGATCTCGACGATCTCGCCGCTGGAGTTGGTCTTGCGCACCGATACCGCGCCGAAATGGATGATGCACATGAAGGTGCCGGCATCGCCCTCGTGGCAGATCACCGCATCGGGCTCGTACTGGCTGATGCTGAAATAACCGGCCGCGCTGGACAGTTCGCTGGCCTGGACACTGTGGAACAGGCCGCAGTCGAGCAGCATGTCGCGGATTTCATCGATCAAATGGGAGCTGTCGGGCATGGTCACTCAATGGCAGTCGGCTGAAGCAAAAACACTCTGGGCGACCTTAACCGCGCGCCAGCGGCTTGCCAACTGCCACTGGCCGGAAGCTGTGATCGCCCACTCACTCAGGCGGGCAGCCCTTTTTTAGCACCTTGAGCAAGAAGGCGTACTCCAAAGCGACATCGCGAAGTGCCTGATAACGGCCGCTCATGCCGCCGTGGCCGGCGCCCAGATCGGTCTTGAGCAGCAACAGATTGTCGTCGGTCTTGAGCGCGCGCAGCTTGGCCACCCACTTGGCGGCTTCCCAATACTGCACGCGGCAGTCGTTGTAGCCGGCCACCGCGAGGATCGCCGGGTAGGCCTGGGCCGTCACGTTCTCGTAGGGCGCGTAGCCCTTGATCCGCTCGAACACCTCGGGGTCATGGGGGTCGCCCCACTCGTCGTATTCGGTGACGGTCAGCGGCAGGTCGGGATTCTGCATGGTGTTGAGCACATCGACGAAGGGCACCTCGGCAATGGCCGCGGCGAACAGCTCGGGGCGCCGGTTGAGGACCGCACCGATCAGCAGGCCGCCGGCGCTGCCGCCGCTGATGGCCAGTTGCGCAGCCGTGGTGTAGCCCTCGGCGATCAGGTGCTCGGCCACTGCGATGAAGTCGCCGAAGCTGTTGTCCTTGTGCGCCAGCTTGCCGGCCCGGTACCAGGCTTCGCCCAACTCGCCGCCGCCGCGCACGTGGGCGATGGCGAAGACGAAGCCGCGCTCCAGCAGGCTCAGGCGGGCATGGGAGAACCAGGGATCGAGGCTCTCGCCGTAGGCGCCATAGCCATACAGGTAGAGCGGAGCCGGTGCGTCGGCCTGGAGCACCTCGCGGCGCGCCACCAGGCTGACGGGAATCCGCGTGCCGTCGGCAGCCGTGGCCCAGAGCCGGCGACTCTCGTAGGCGTCGGCATCGAAGGGGCCTTCCACCGGGGTCTGCTTGAGCACCCGTTGCTCGCCACTGGCCAGCTCCAGCTGGCGGATCTGCGCCGGCCGATTGAGCGCCTCGTAGCGCAGCCGGGTGACCGCGCTGGTGAACTCCAGGCTGTCCTGCACGTGCAGGCTGTAGGCCGCGTCGGGCAGCTCGACCCGATAACTCGGCCGACCCGCCGGCTGCACCTCGATGATCGGCAGGCCGTTCTCGCGCAGGCTGAGGATCAGGCTGTCCTGATGCAGGCTGATGCCCTCGAGCATCACCTGCTCGTCGTGGCCGCGCAACTCGCGCCAGTGCGCGCGAACCGGAGGCGCGCCATGGTCGGCGGCGGCGTAGAGGGCGAAGTTGATGCCGCTCTGGTTGCTGCGGATGAACCAGGTCCAGGCGCCGTCGAGCCGACCGTGGTCGAGGTAGTACTCGTGGCCCTCCTCACGCGATGCGACGCAGCGGAAGGCGTCCTGCGGCCGGTCGGCATCCAGTACCCAGGCCTCGCTGGTGGTCTTGCTGGTCAGCAGCAGGATCAGCTGGCGCTCGGA
>JBFHKK010000020.1:0-14880 GCA_041595475.1 Pseudomonas sp.
CGGCGGCATTCAGTACTACGCGCCCATCATCAACGAGAACCTCTACACGAACCTGTGGGAGGGGCCCTACTACGGCTTTCGCGACCTGCTCGAGACCTATGAGCTGACCGACAGCCCCCGGCGCCTGCGCGGCCTGCACCTGTACTACCACTTCTACTCGGGCACCAAGCAGGCCGCCATCGGCGCCCTGCATCAAATCTATGCCCATATGCAGGCGCAGCAGCCCCTGTCCCTGTGGATGAGCGACTACCTGCAGCGCGTGCACGGCCTGCATCAGGCCAGCCTGGCCCGCATGGGCGACGGCAGCTGGCAGCTGCGCGGGCTCGACGGCCTGCGCACCCTGCGCCTGGATCCGGCGCTGGGCTGGCCGGATCTGCTGCGCTCGAGCGGGGTCGCGGGGGTGCGCGAGTTGCCCCAGGGGCGCTACGTCCACCTGAGCGGCGATCGGGCGCGACTGGTGCTGCGCGCCAGTCGCGATCCGCGGCCGGCCCTGGAGGAGGCGAATATTCCGCTGACGGCCTGGCACTACCTGAGCGAGCAGCAGGTGCGCCTGTCGTTCGATGGACAGGCGCCGCTGAAGTTCTCCGTGCGCGCCGCGGGCAGCTGCCATCTGGAGCATGCCGGCAAGCGCTACCAGGGCGTGCGCCAGGCATCGCTGTGGCGCTTCGAAGTGCCGATGAAGCGAGTCGTGAATGCGCAGCTCCACTGCTCCTAAGCCTACCCGCCTGCTCAGCCCCTGGGCGCTGTTGCTCTTGGCCGTGGTGGTCGGCGTGCTGCTGTACCTGACCCATCGCAGCGAGGAGCTGTTGCTGCCCAGCGGCAAGCAGCCCGATGCGGTGGGGGTCAGCTACGCCGAGCTGCTGCTGCAGTCGCACCCGGACGACGACGCCCTGCGCATGACCCTGATCGAGCAATTGATCAGCCTGGATGACTACGCCCGTGCGCGCCACCACCTTCAGGCGCTCAAGCGTCCGGACCAAGACCAGGACAAGGTGCGTTTCTACCAGGTCGAGGTGGATGTGCTGCAGGCCCTGTCCGCCAGTCAGGGATTGGCGGAGGCCGAGCGCCTGGCGCTGATCGCGCGGCTGGCGCGGGTCCCACGCGAAGGCCTGTCGCCCCCATTGCTGGAGCGCCATGCCCGCCACGCCCTGGCCCTGAATGCTCCGGTGCTGGCCGGCGAGGCCTTCCTGGCGCTGGCGCAGCGCGATGCGGAAAACGCCCAGGCCTGGTTGGGCGAGGCGGCCAAGTGGTTGCTGGCCGGCGGTCAGGCCGAGCGCGCGGCCAGGCTCCATATCCAGTTGCTGGAGCAGGCGGCCGACCCGGCGCAGCGCCTGCAATGGTTCGCCCAGGCCTTCGCCAGTCTGCGCGCGGCGGGCCGGGAGGAGGCCGCCGCAGAGCTGGCCGCCGCTCATCTGGAGCTGTTGCAGAAGGCCGATCCACAGCTGCTGCAGGGCACTGTGCAGGCGGCGCTCGGCAGTCGCCGCTTCGACCTCGCCCGGCGCCTGCTCAGCCGCTGGCGCATCTGGGATCCGGAAAGCCCCCAGGCCCTGGCCCAGGACTTCAGCCTGAGCCTCGCCGCCGGCGACCTGCAACGGGCCTGGGCCTTGGGTGGGCTGCTATTGCAGCAGCGCCCCGACGATCCGGACCTGCTGCGGCAGATGGCCCAGCTCGGCGAGTGGACCCATGACCACCGCGCGGCTCTCGGCTACTGGCTGCGCCTGCTCGAGCGCCAGGAGGATCTGGCGGTGCGCGAGCATGCCTGGCGCCTGGCGGCCCAGCTGTTCGACTTCGACCAGGTCATTCCGCTGCTGCAGACCCTCGGCCAGCAGCGCCGCCTGAGCGACGGCGAGCTCGAGGCGCTGGTCTACAGCCACAACTCACGGGGCACGCCCGAGCAGCTGGAACGCTGGCTGCGCGGCTACCTGACGCATCATCCGCAGCATCGCCAAGCCTGGCAGAGCCTGCTGCAGGTGCTCGAGCAGACTCATCAGTACCAGGCCGTCACCGAGGTCTGGGCGCGCCTGGAGCGACGCTTCGGCCTGAGCATCGCCCAGCGACTGGCCTGGGCCGAAGCACACTGGCAGTTGTTCGATCTGCCGGCCAGCTGGCGGGTGCTGCTGGCCATCGACGACGCCGACATCCGCGATCCGGCCTACTGGCGGATGCGCGCGGCCGTGGCCTGGGAGCTGGAGAAGGATGCGCAAGCCAGTCGCGCCCTGGAGCGCCTGCAGGCGCTCGCCGGGCCACTGGGGCGCAGCGAGGAGATTCGCCTGCTCAACCTCTATCGCCAGCACGCCCCGGCCAAGGCCCTGCGCCTGCTGATCGACAGCTGGCGGCGCAGCCGCCACCCGAACCGCCTGAGCGAGGCCTTGCTGTTGGCCGAGCAGCTGTCGCGCTGGAGCACCCTGCAGCAGCTGATCGATGAAGCCCTGCGCCTGCCGCAGCAGGCCCAGCCGGCGGCGCTCTGGAGTGCCCGGGCGCTGCTGGCCGAGCGCGCCGCTCGCCCGGACGAGGCCGAGCGACTCTATCGCCAGGGCCTGGCCCGCTTCCCGCAGCAATCGGGCCTGCGCGAGCGCCTGCTGTGGCTGCTGATCGAGCAGAACCGCCGCCGCGAACTGGCCGCCCTGCTGCATCACTGGCGCGGCCGCGCGCAGCAGAACGGCGGACTCTGGTTGCCCTTCGCCAGCGCCAACCTGTTGCTCAACCGCACGCCCGAGGCCTTGGTCTGGCTGCGCAAG
The DNA here is from genome assembly GCA_041595475.1 of Pseudomonas sp. Taxonomy (GTDB): domain Bacteria; phylum Pseudomonadota; class Gammaproteobacteria; order Pseudomonadales; family Pseudomonadaceae; genus Aquipseudomonas. Next base: position 2,739 of record JBFHKK010000020.1, read on the forward strand.
TACCTGCAGGCCAACCCGCGCGACTGGCTGGTGCGCGCGGCCTATGCCGACGCCCTCGAAGCCGGCGGCTACGACGAGGCGGCCCGGCGCCTGCGGCGCAAGCTGTTGGCCAGTATCGAGCCGGGACAGGCCGATCTGGCCGGCGAGCGCTACCGGGTCTACCTGCGCCTGCTCGCCAGCCAGTCCGAGCGCCACGCCCAGGCGCAACTCGGGCGCTGGCAGGACGGCTCCCAGGCGATGCTGCAACTCTGGTTCGAACGCTTTATCGGCAGTCTCGACCGCGCCAAGCAGGAAGCCCTCAAGGATGACTGGCTGGCCTGGGGCGCCCGCCGCGGTCTGCGCAGCGAGCGCTACGAGCACCTGCAGCAGGCGCTGCGCCATCACGACCGCGAGGCCCTCAGCCGCCTGCTGGCCGGCGGCACCCTGGATCCGGCCCAGCGGGTCGAGGTGCTGACGCGCCTGGGCCAGCCGGCCGCCGCGCTGGGCGAGGGGCTGGCGAACCTGGCGGACAGCCAACCGGGGCAGATTCGCGAGCAGCTGCGGCGCCAGACCCTGGAGTTGCACCAGCGCCTGCCTCAGGGCCTGCAGCTTGGCTGGCAGGATCGCGACTTCGGCACCCTCACGGCAGCCGGGGCCAGTGCCCGTATCGCCCGCAGTCTGGGCGAAGACTGGCATGCCGACTTGAATCTGAGTCAGGTCGATTACGCCGCCGCGAGCCTGGATGACCGCCTGCTCGGAAACGAGCACAATGCGCGCCTGGGCCTGCAGCGCGAAAGGGCCGACGGTGCCCTCGGGCTGGTCCTCGATGGCAGCTGGCGGGCTGATGAGGATCGCCTCGGCTTCGGCCTCTGGCGGCGCCTGCAGCTGTCCTCCCGCGACAGCCTGCGGCTCGAGCTGGACTGGCAGCGCGAGACCGACGAGAGTGGCCTGCTGCGCGTGCTCGGCATGCGCGACGGCCTGCGTCTGGCCGGCCAGCACCAGCTCGACCCGCGTGATCAGGCCAGCTGGTCGCTGGCCCATCAGCGCTACCGCACGCGCCAGGGCGATGCCCTGGGGCAGGGCCAGCAGCTGAATCTGGAGCTCAGCCACGCGCTCTTCTTCGAGGGGCCGACCTGGCTGCTGCGCAGCGGCCTGAGCTACCAGCGCAACAGTCTGGCCAGCGGCCTGCCCGAGGGCCTGACGGCACCGGCCGGGCCGCTGCGCCTGGATGCGGCGACCCCGGCCAGCCTGCTGCAGGAGCGCTTCGGCCAGCTTTACCTGGGCAGCACCTGGCGGCGCGGCTTGCCCGCCGCGCTCAACCCGGAGCGGGGCAACTACAGCTGGTCGCTGGATCTGTTGAGCGGCTGGCAATGGACGGAGCGCAGCTTCAACTACGCCATCAACACCGGGATCGGCCTGGAGCTGCTGGGCGACGACGAGTTGGCGTTCACACTCGGCTACCAGTCCGCGCCGCCGACGGCTGACGGCCAGCCGGGGGGAACCCTGGGTTTGACTTACAGCACCCGCTTCGGGCGCTGACCATGGACACACACGAAGAGGAACCACTCATGCGATTGATCCGCGCCCTGGCCCCGCTGGCGCTTGTGCTGCTGTTCGGCGGCTGCTCCAGCTTCACCCGCGAAACCGGCCCGGCCTTCCCGCGCGACGCGCAGTGGGCGCTGCTGCCCCTGGTCAACTACTCGCAGGCGCCCCAGGCCGGCGAGCGCGGCGAGCAGATCCTGCTCAGCGTGCTGGCCGAGGAGGGCTTGCGGCCGCGCCTCTATCCAAGCGTGGAGTCGGCCGATCTGCCGCTGCTGGACGATCGCCAGCGCCTGACCCAGGCCCTCGACTGGGCGCGTCAGGAGGGCCTGGACTACGTCATCAGCGGCAGCGTCGAGGAATGGCAGTACAAGAGCGGCCTGGATGGCGAGCCGGCGGTGGGCATCAGCCTGCAGGTGATCGATCCGGCCAGCGCCCGGGTGCTCTGGAGCAACAGCGGCGCCCGCGCCGGCTGGTCGCGCGAGAGCCTGGCCGGCACCGCGCAGAAGGTGCTGCGCGAGCTGGTCGGCGAGCTGCGCTTCGACTGATGGCACTGGAATCGGCCCACAAGGACTTCAGCCTGGCGCCGCGCGCCAGCGGGCCTGTGTCCTGGATCGAAACCCTGCTGCTGAGCGCCTTGGCCATCGGCCTGGGTTACTGGCTGGCGCCCGCGGATCCGCTGCTGGTGCAGGGCGATTTCCCCTGGCTGATCATGGCGCCCTTGCTGCTGGGCATGCGCTACGGCTTTATGAACGGCCTGGCCAGCGCCCTGATGCTGGTGCTCGCGCTCTTCGCCTACCGCAGCCTGGGGCAGGGCCTGTACGCCGAATTGCCGGCGGCCTTCATCGTCGGGGTGCTGCTCAGCGGCATGCTGGTCGGCGAGTTTCGCGATCTGTGGGAACGCCGCCTGGAACGCCTCGACCTGGCCAACGAATACCGCCAGCTGCGCCTGGACGAGTTCACCCGCGCCCACTACATCCTGCGCATCTCCCACGACCGCCTGGAGCAGCGCCTGGCGGCCACCGACCAGAGCCTGCGCAGTTCGCTGCTGGGCCTGCGCAATCAGTTGCGCGCCCTGCCGCGCGGCGACGATGCGCTCGCCGCCCTGGCCGAATCCATCCTCAACCTGCTGGCCCTGTATGGCTCCTTTCGCGTCGCCGCGCTCTATCGGGTCGACTCGGCGAATCGGGTCGAATCCCTGGCCCTGAGTCGGGTCGGCGAGGTCACGCCCATGCGCGGCAGCGATCTGCTGGTGCGCCTGTGTCTCAAGCGCGGCGAACTGGTCAGCGTGCGCGAAGCCCTGCTCGAGCGCGGCGAACAGCGCCAGCACTCGCAGTATCAGGTGTGCGTCCCGCTGGTGGATACCGAGGGGCGAATTCTCGCCCTGCTGGCGGTGGAGCAGATGCCCTTCTTCGCCTTCAACGAGCGCACCCTGAGCCTGCTGGCGATTCTCGCCGGCCATATCGCCGATCTGCTGGTCAGCGATCCCGCGGCCCTGCAGCTGCACGATAGCGATGCCCAGGCCTTCAGCCAGCATGTGCAGCGTTCGCTGCTCGACGCCCAGAAGCATGGCCTGGAGTCGTGCCTGTACTGCTTCGAGGTCGACCCGGCCCAGGGCCACGGCGAGGAATTGCTGCGCATCATCGAGGGCAGCCGCCGCGGACTCGACCTGCAACTGCGTCTGCGCAACGGCCGCGAGCGCGACGCGCTGCTGGTGCTGCTGCCGCTGACCTCGGCCGAGGGCGCCCAGGGCTATCTGCAGCGGGTGCATGGGCTGGTGCGCGCGCGCTTCGGTCTCGAGAGCCTGGAAAGCCTGGGGGTGACCATCCACGCCCTGGATATGGCCAGTCGCGACGAGGGCCAGGCCCTGCGTCATTTCCTCTACAACGAGTGCGCCTTCAGTGACCAGCAAGTGGCTGTTTAGCGGCGCGCTGGGCTTCGAGCTCGGCAGCCTGTCGGCGCTGTCCGGGCAGCTGTCGGTCGGCCAGGCGGCGCTGCTCTATGCCGGCGCGCATGGCCTGGCCTGCGTCCTGCTCAGTGCCGGGATCTGGTACCTGTTGCCGCGCCGCTACCAGTTGCCGCTGCCCTGGAGTCCGCTGTTCATCTTCAGCCTGTCGTTCTTCGTGCCCCTGCTCGGCACCCTCGGCATGCTGCTGGCGGTCTTCCCGGCGCTGTACCTGCCGCGGCGCCAGCCGGAACAGGCCTGGGACGCCATGAGCGTGCCGGATCTGCCTTTCCGTCCGCAGGACTCCAAGCGCGAGCTGATGTTCAGCGACGGCGGCCTGAAGGATGTCTTGCGCTATGCGAGCAACCCCGAGCAGCGCCTCAATGCCCTGTTCGCCACCCGCCGCATGCCGGCGCGCGATGCCGTCCCGATTCTCAAGCTGGCCCTGCGTGATCCGGTCGATGACGTGCGGCTGCTGGCCTATTCCATGCTCGATCAGCAGGAAAGCCGCATCAATCAGCGGATCGAGACCGCGCTCCAGCAGCTGCCGGCGGCTGCCCCGCAGCAGCGCGCGGCCCTGCATGCCACCCTGGCGCGCTGGTATTGGGAGCTGGCCTACCTCGGCCTGGCCCAGGGCAGCGTCCTGGAACACGTGTTGAACCAGGCTCGCGAGCACACACGACAGGCCATCGAACACGGCAGCGGCGGCGAGGCGCAACTGCTGGCCGGGCGCATCGCCATGGAGCAGGGCCGGTTGGACGAGGCCGAGGAGCACTTCCAGTTGGCCGAGCAGGCCGGCATAGGTGCGGAAAAGCTCTTGCCCTTCCGCGCCGAACTGGCCTTCGTCCAGGGCCGTTATCAGGCGGTGGTCGCGCATCTGGCGGCGCTGCCCGCCGAGTTGCGCCAGCGCCCGCCCTTTGCCGAACTGGCGGGGTACTGGCTATGAAAACCACAGCGCCAGAGGCGCCGCTGGCGGATATCTGCCTGCTCCTGGAGGGCACCTGGCCCTATGTCCGCGGCGGCGTCTCCAGCTGGGTCAATCAGTTGATCCTGGGCCTGCCGGAGCTGAGCTTCTCGGTGTTCTTCATCGGTGGCCAGCGCGAGACCTACGGCAAGCGCCAGTACGCCATTCCGGCCAATGTGCTGCATATCGAGGAGCACTTCCTCGACACGTCCTGGATGCCGGGGGCCGGCGTGGTGGCGGCCAAGCGCGAGGGGCCGCGGCAGCCGATGCGCGACCTGCACCAGTTCCTCCACCATCCCGATGAGCCGACGCCGGAGCAGGGCCGTGCGGTGCTGGAGCTGCTGGCCGGCGACAGCCTGAGCCTGGACGACGTGCTGCACAGCAAGGCCAGTTGGCAGGCGATCACCGAAGGCTATCGGACGCACTGCAGCGATCCCTCGTTCGTCAATTACTTCTGGACCCTGCGCACCATGCAGGCGCCCCTGCTGATGCTGGCCGAAGCGGCGCGCGGCATGCCGCGGGCACGGGTGCTGCATTCGATCTCCACCGGCTATGCCGGCCTGCTCGGGGCGATTCTGCAGCAGCGCTGGCAATGCGCCTACCTGCTCAGCGAGCACGGCATCTACACCAAGGAGCGCAAGATCGACCTGGCCCAGGCCAGCTGGATCTCGGAGAACCCGGACGAAGCCCTGAGCACCGGTCTGGACACCGAGGTCAGCTACATTCGCCGCCTGTGGATCCGCTTCTTCGAGCGCATCGGCCTGCTCACCTACCGCGCCGCCGACCCCATCATTGCCCTCTACGAGGGCAACCGCCAGCGCCAGATCGCCGACGGCGCCGAGCATTCGCGCACCCGGGTGATCCCCAACGGCATCGCCATGGCGGCCTGGGCCGATGCCCTGCAGCGCCGCCCGGCGGGGATTCCGCCGGTGGTCGGGATGATCGGCCGGGTGGTGCCGATCAAGGACCTGAAGACCTTCATTCGCGCCCTGCGCGGCGTGATCAGCGCCATGCCCGAGGTCGAGGGCTGGATAGTCGGGCCCCAGGAGGAGGATCCGGAGTACGCCCAGGAGTGCTACAGCCTGGTGGCCAGCCTGGGCCTGCAGGACAAGGTCAAGTTCCTCGGCTTCCAGAAGATCCACGAGGTGATGCCCAAGCTCGGGCTGATGGTCCTGACCTCGATCAGCGAGGCCCAGCCGCTGGTCATCCTCGAGGCCTGGGCGGCGGGCACGCCTGTGGTCAGCAGCGATGTCGGCTCCTGTCGCGAGCTGGTCGAGGGCGGCAGTGCCGAGGACCGCGCCCTCGGCACTGCCGGCGAGGTGGTGGCCATCGCCGATCCCCAGGCCACCGCCCGCGCCATACTCGCCCTGCTCGGCGATCCGCAGCGCTGGCAGGCGGCCCAGGCCGTGGGCCTGGCCCGGGTCAACCGCTATTACACCGAGGAACTGATGCTCGAGCGCTACCGCAGCCTTTACCGGCATGCCATGGAGAACCGCTGATATGGCCGGGATCGGCTTCGAACTCCGGAAGATACTGGCGCGCGACTCCTATTCGGCGACCCTGCGCGCCTATGTCTACGCCGGCCTGATCAGCTCCGGGCCCTGGGTGCTGTCGATCATCAGCGTGATGCTGATCGGCGTCCTCAGTCTGGGCGTGGTGGTGCCGGAGCTGCTGATTCGCCAGTTTCTGGTCACGGTTACCTACCTGATGGCGGCCTCCCTGATCTTCACCGGCGGCGCCCAGCTGTTCTTCACCCGCTTCATCTCCGATCGCCTGTTCGAGAAGCGCAGCGAGCTGATCCTGCCCAACCTGATCGGCATCCTGCTGCTGGTCACGGTGGCCTCTGGGGTACTGGCGGTGCTCCTGCTGGCGCTGCTGTTCGAGCAGCCGTTCATCTATCGGCTGCTGGTGCTGGCCAATTTCGTGGTGTTGTGCAACCTCTGGCTGGTGATCATCTTCCTGTCCGGGATGAAGGCCTACAACCGCATCCTGCTGGTGATGCTGGCCGGCTATTCGCTGATGGTGATCTGCGCCCTGCTGCTGCGTTTCCTGAAGATGGACGGTTTGCTGATCGCGTTGCTCATCGGCCACGCCAGCCTGCTGTTCATGTTCCTCTTCGATATCCTGCGCGAGTACCCGGCCGAGCGCCTGGTGGCCTTCGACTTCTTCGACCGGCGCAAGGTGTTCGTCAGCCTGCTGGCGACCGGCTTCTGCTACAACCTGGGGATCTGGATCGACAAGTTCATCTTCTGGTTCAACCTCAACACCTCGAGCCCGGTGATAGGCCCGCTGCGCGCCTCCATCCTCTACGACCTGCCGATCTTTCTCGCCTACCTGGCGATCATCCCCGGCATGGCGGTGTTCCTGGTGCGCATCGAAACCGATTTCGCCGAGTGGTACGAACGCGTCTATGCGGCGATTCGTGGCGGCGAGACCCTGCAGCACATCGGTCAGTTGAAGGAGCAGATGATCCTGGCGATCCGCCAGGGCCTGCTGGAGATCTGCAAGGTCCAGGGCCTGACCGTGGTCCTGCTGTTCCTGCTGGCGCCGCAGCTGCTGGAGTGGCTGCAGATCTCCACCTATTACCTGCCGCTGTTCTATGTCGACCTGATCGGGGTGAGCATCCAGGTGGTGTTCATGGCGCTGCTCAACGTGTTCTTCTACCTGGACAAGCGCGCCATAGTCCTGGAGCTGTGCCTGCTGTTCGTGGTGCTCAACGCCGCGCTGACCATCCTCAGCCAATACCTCGGGCCGAGTTATTTCGGCTACGGCTTCACCCTGTCGCTGCTGGTCTGCGTCTTGCTCGGGCTGATGCGCCTGTCCAACTCGCTGGACGATCTGGAATACGAGACCTTCATGCTCAGCCGCTGAGCCGGGCCGCGCGGCGGGCGCTCAGGTCGCCGCGAGGTGATCGGCCAGCCACAGTGGAATGCGCCGCTCCAGGTAGTAACCGGGCTGGCGCGGGCTGCCGTCGATAAAGCCGACATGGCCGCCGCCTGGGTGCAGTTCCAGTTCGACGCAGGCCGGCAGTTGTGCGGCCTGGGGCAGGCAGTCGGCGCTGACGAAGGGGTCGTCGACCGCCTGGACGATCAGGGTCTGGGTCTGGATGCGGTCCAGGTAGTAGTGGCTGGAGGCGCGCCTGTAGTAGTCCTGGACATCGGCGAAGCCGTGCAGCGGCGCGGTGATGCGCGCGTCGAACTCCCAGAAGCTGCTGAGATCGTCGAGCGGCCCGAGCTTCTCCAGAATCGTCAGGCGATCGGCCATGCCCTGGTGGGCGAACAGGCGCTGCTTGCTCTTCACATAGGCGACCATCTCGCGCATGAAGTGCGCCTGGTAGAAACGCGAGAAACCCTGGCTGATGCGGTCGGCGCACTGATCCAGGCGAAAGGGCACCGAGACCGCCACCGCGCCCTGCAGGCCGCTGTCACCGCCATGTTCGCCGAGGTACTTGAGCAGCACATTGCCGCCCAGGGAATAACCGACCGCGTAGAGCGGCGCCATGGGTCGCTGCGCACGCAGGTGGCGCAGGGTCTCGGCCAGATCCTCGCTGACCCCGGAGTGGTAGCTGCGCGGCAGCAGATTGGGTTCGCCCGAGCAGCCGCGCCAGTTCAGTGCCACGCTGGCCCAGCCGCGCGCGCTCAGCGCCTGCTGCAGGCCCAGCACGTAGAGCGAGTTGGATGAGCCGGTGAGCCCGTGCAGCACCAGCACCAGCGGGGTATCAGGGGCATGCCGGCCATACCAGTCCAGGTCGAGGAAGTCGCCGTCCTCCAGCCACAGACGCTCGCGCCGCCGTTGCAGCGGCGCCGGGTGACGGAACATGGGACCCCAGAGGGTCTGCATGTGCGGGCTGGGCAGCCACCAGGCCGGTTTGAAGGGCTCGCTCATGGGCTAGCTCCTTTAGCCTGTGCGTTGCCATAAGGCGTAGTAGACCTGGCCGGCCTGCTTCTCCCGGTGCAGCCGCCAGTTGTCGGGCAGGCCCAGCGTGGAAGGCGGCGTTTCGCTCTCACTGTAGATCCAGGCATCGGCGGCCAGCCATCCGCCGCTTTCCAGCAGGCCACAGACCGGCGCCAGCAGGTTCTGGTGAAAGGGCGGGTCGAGAAACACCAGGTCGAAGGGCCGCGGTGGCGGCTGCTGCAGCCGGTTCAGGGCGTCGCCCAGGAACACCTGGCCGGCGTCGCAGCCCAGGGTCTGCAGGTGCTCGCGCAGCGCCTTGACCGAGTCCGGATTGAGGTCCAGGGCCAGGGCGCCGCTGGCGCCGCGCGACAGCGCCTCGAGAAAGAGCGCGCCGCTGCCGGCAAAGGGGTCGAGCACCCAGGCACCTTCCACGTAGGGTGCCAGCCAGTTGAACAGCGTCTCGCGCACCCGGTCCGGCGTCGGCCGCAGGCCAGGGCCCTCGGGGAAGGCGAAGCGGCGCGAGCGCCACTGGCCGCCGATGATCCGCAGCTGGCCCTGGCCAGCATGGGCCCGGGCGGGTTTTCCGGAACCGCTGCGCATCAGTGCCCCGGGATGCCGATGGCTGGCGAGGCGGGGCGCTCGCTGGGCGCCGGCAGTGGCTGCTGCTCGACCGCGGGCCCGGCCGTGACTATGACCAGGGCCGCGGGGTCCAGGTGGCGGGCCATGGCCTCGCGCACCTGTTCGGCGCTGAGGGCCTGGATCTGCTCCATGAAGGTCTCCAGGTAGTCCAGCGGCAGGTCGTAGAAGCCCATGGAGCCGAGCTGGCCGACGATATCGGCATTGCTCGCGGTGGACAGCGGGAAGCTGCCGGCCAGCTCGCGCTTGGCCTTGTCCAGCTCGGCCTGGCTCGGCCCTTCGGCCAGGTACTGGCGCAGCAGCGCCTGGACCAGCTGCAGGGTGCCCTGGCTGAGCTCGGCGCGGGTCTGCAGGTTGATCATGAAGGGGCCGCGCGCCTGCATGGCGCTGAAGCCCGAGTAGACGCCGTAGGTCAGGCCGCGCTTCTCCCGCAGCTCCTCCATCAGGCGGGTGCCGAAGCCGCCGCCGCCGAAGATCTGGTTGCCCAGATAGAGGGCCGCGTAGTCCGGGTCGCGGCGATCGATACCGAGCTGGGCCAGCAGCAGATGGGTCTGCTGCGAGGGGAAGTCGATATGGTGGGCGCCGGGCGCCGGCACCGCCGGCGCGGCTATGCCCGGTAGCGCCGGGCCGGCGGGCAGGGCCGCGGAGATCTGCGCGGTCAGCGCGACCGCCTCCTCGCGGGAGAGGTCGCCGACCAGGGCGATCACCGTATTGCCGGCCGCGTAGGCCCTGGCGTGAAAGGCTTGCAGCTGGGCCCGGTCGATGGCCGGCAGGGTCGCGGCGTTGCCGTCGCTCGGATGGGCATAGGGGTGCTCGCCGTAGAGGCGTTCGAACAGCTCGAGGCTGGCCAGCTTGCCGGGGTTCTGCTTGCGGTACTCGAAACCGGCCAGCAACTGGTTCTTGATCCGCGCCAGGGCATCGGCGGGGAAGCTCGGTCGACCGACCACTTCGGCGAACAGCTGCAGCGCCGGTTCGCGCTTGTCCGCGGCGCTCAGGCTGCGCAGGCTGGCCACCGCCATGTCGCGATAGGCGCCATTGCCGAATTCGGCGCCGAGGCGCTCGAACCCGGCGGCGATGGCCCCGGCATCCAACTGCGCGGTGCCCTCGTTGAGCATGGCAGTGGTCAGGTTGGCCAGGCCGGGCACGCCATCGTCCTGGCTGCTGCCGGCGGCGAAGGTCAGGCGCAGGTCGAACATCGGCAGCTCGCGTGCCTCGACGAAGAGCACCTCGGCGCCTTCGGCGGTCTGCCAGGTCTGGATGTTCAGCTCGCGCCGGGCTGGGGCCTGGCCGTCGAGCGCGGCCAGCGACTCGATGGCGGCCGCACTGGCCGGTTCGGTGGCTGGCGTTGTCGAGTCCGCGCGTTCGACCACTGCCAGCAGCAGAATCGTCAGCAGGATCAACAGCGCCAGGCCCAGCAGGGCGTAGCGCAGGCCATTGCGCTCACTCATCACGGCTCTCCTCGGGCAGGACATGGGCGACGCTCAGGCGCTCGCGGGTGAAGAAGGTGCGGGCGGCCTGCTGGATGTCCGCGGGGGTGACGGCCTCCAGCGCCGCCAGTTCCTCGTCCATCAGCTGCCAGGACAGGCCGACGCTTTCCAGTTGGCCGATGGTGGTGGCCTGGCTGGTAATGGAGTCGCGCTCGAACACCAGGCTGGCGATCAGCTGGGCGCGCACCCGGGCCAGTTCCTCGGCCGAGGGCGGCGCCTGCTGCAGCTCGCTCAGCTCGCGCCAGAGCCCGGCCTCGGCCTGCTCCAGGGTCTTGCCGGCCTGCACGTTGGGGGTGGCCGAAAGCACGAACAGGCTGTCGCCGCGGGCGTAGGCGTTGTACCAGGCCGAAGCGCCGGAAACCAGCTCCTCGCCGCGCTCCAGGCGACTGGCCAGGCGCGCGCTGTAGCCGCCGTCGAGGAGACTGGCGAGCAGGCGCAGGGCGTGCACCTGGCGCGGCTGCTCGGCTGTCGCCAGGCCCGGCACGTTGAAGCCCATGATCAGGCTCGGCAGCTGGGTCTTGAGCTTCAGAACCAGGCGCCGCTCGCCAGGCGCGCTGAGCTCGCGCGGGCGTTTCTCGACCGGCAGCGGGCGGCCGGCGATGGCGCCGAAATAGCGTTCGGCCAGCGGCCGGACCTGCTCCAGGCGCACGTCGCCGACCACCACCAGCACGGCATTGTTCGGCACGTACCAGGTGGCGGACCACTGGCGCAATTCCTCGTTGGTCATGCGCTCGAGGTCGGCCATCCAGCCGATGGTCGGGTTGCCATAACCGCTGGCCGGGTAGGCCATGGCCTTGAAGCGCTCGTAGGCCAGGGAACCGGGGCGGTCCTCGGTGCGCAGGCGGCGTTCCTCCTTGATCACCTCGATCTCGCGCTGGAACTCCTCGGCCGGCAGCTTCAGGTGGGCCAGGCGATCGGCCTCCAGCTCCAGGGCCACGGCCAGGCGGTCGCGCGCCAGCACCTGGTAGTAGGCGGTGTAGTCGTCGCTGGTGAAGGCGTTCTCCTCGGCGCCCAGTTCGCGCAGGATGCGCGAGGCCTCGCCGGGACCGACCTTGCGGCTGCCCTTGAACATCATGTGCTCGAGGGCGTGGGACAATCCGGTCTGGCCGGGCGCCTCATAGCTGGAACCGACCTTGTACCAGAGCTGCGAGACCACCACGGGGGCGCGGTGATCCTCGCGGACGATGACCTTGAGGCCGTTGTCCAGGGAAAATTCGTGGGTCGGCTGGGCTTGGGCGGCGAGTGCCTGCGGCGGCAGGCAGAGCAGGCCAAGCAGCAAGCCGGCGGTGGCTGAACGTGAATGCTTCATCGATTGTCGACCTGTCGGGCGGGCCCGCGTGGACTTAGCGTAGGTGGGCGCTGAGGTGCTAGGATACGCATCCGTTTTACCGGCGGCCATGCCTGGTATGGGCTCTGGATCTGGCTGTGCGTCTGTTGCCGTGTTTTCCCGGAATGTGCACAGCCCCGCTTCCATGGCCCGCCCCGGCGCGGCGCCCCTCTGAGATAGCCGTCTTCCATGTTTGGTTCCCACGACGACAAGAAGAAACCCGCTGCCGAAACGCCGCCGACCGAAAAGAAGGATCTGCTCGGCTGGCTGCGCAAGAAACCGAAGGAGCCGGCGACCGGCGACAGCCCGGCGCCCGCGACCACGCCGGCCGCGCCTGCGGCGCCGGCCGAGCAGCCGAGCCAGGTGGCGCC
>JBFHKK010000021.1:0-14625 GCA_041595475.1 Pseudomonas sp.
AGGGCATGGTGGTCGCCGAGACCTACTACCGCACCCTGGAAAATGGCGGCAAGGACTGGTTCAACCCGGCCGACGTCGAGGTCGAGCGCGACGCCAAGGGCAAGATCATCGCCGCCACGCTGAAGAGCGACGGCCTGCCGGTGGAAATCGGCGGCACCGAGAAGATGGCCAAGTCGAAGAACAATGGCGTCGACCCCCAGGCCATGATCGATGCCTACGGCGCCGACACCTGCCGCCTGTTCATGATGTTCGCCTCGCCGCCGGACATGAGCCTGGAATGGTCCGACTCCGGCGTCGAGGGCGCCAGCCGCTTCCTCCGGCGGGTCTGGCGCCTGGCCCACAGCCATATCAGCGGCGGCCTGCCCAAGGCGCTGGAAGCCACCGCCCTGAGCGACGAGCAGAAGACCGTGCGCCGCGCCATCCACCTGGCCATCAAGCAGGCCAGCAGCGATATCGGCCAGTTCCACAAGTTCAACACCGCCATCGCCCAGGTGATGACCCTGATGAACGTGCTGGAGAAGGCCGCCACTGCGACCGAACAGGACCGCGCCCTGCTGCAGGAAGGCCTGGAGGCCGTGACCCTGCTGCTGGCGCCCATCACCCCGCATATCAGCCATGAGCTCTGGCAGCGCCTGGGCAAGGCCGGCGCGGTCATAGACGCGCCCTGGCCCCAGGTCGACGAGGCCGCCCTGGTGCAGGACAGCCTGCAACTGGTGGTGCAGGTCAACGGCAAGCTGCGCGGGCATATCGAAGTGCCGGCCGCCGCCAGCCGCGAGCAAGTCGAGGCCGCCGCCCGGAGCAACGACAACGTGCTGCGCTTCACCGAGGGCCTGGCCATTCGCAAGGTCATAGTGGTGCCGGGCAAGCTGGTCAACATAGTCGCCAACTGACAAGAGCCGGCGCGCCCCAGGGCCGCGCCGGCGTGCACGACAAGGGGATATACCAAGATGCTGAAACGGAATCTGCTAGTAATCGGCCTCGCCGCCCTGCTCGGCGCCTGTGGCTTTCAGCTGCGCGGCACCGGCGATGTGCAGTTCGCCCTCGAGTCGCTCGACGTCAGCGCGCGCAACGCCTACGGCGAAACCCTCAAGGACGTGCGCCAGGTGCTCGAGAACAATGGCGTGCGGGTGCATCCCGGAGCCCCCTACAGCCTGGTGCTGAGCAATGAGCGCGAGACTTCGCGGGCGGTCAGCTACACCAGCGCCGCGCGCAGCGCCGAATACGCCCTGACCCTAGCCCTGGACTACGAGCTGCGCGGCGCGCAGAACCTGCTGCTGAGCAGCAACAGCCTGGAAGTGGAGAGCTTCTACGTCCAGGACGACAACAATTTGATCGGCTCCGAGCAGCAGGCCGCCCAGCTGCGCGGCGAGATGCGCCGCGACCTGGTGCAGCAACTGGTGCAGCGCCTGCGTCAGGTCACCCCCGCGCAGCTCGATCAGCTGCAACAAACCGCCCAGGCCAAGGCCAAAGCCGAAGCCGAGGCGCTGCAGGCCGCGCGCGAACGCGAAGCCGCGCAGCCGCAACAGTCGCCGATCTCGCTGCCAACCGCACCCTGACCCTGGCGGGCCGCCTCGGCGGCCCCCGCGCCCGCAGCGATGAAACTCAACCCCGCACAGCTCGGCAAACACCTCCAGGGGACACTGGCGCCGGTCTATGTCGTCAGCGGCGATGAGCCGCTGCTGTGCCAGGAAGCCTGTGACGCCATCCGTGCGGCGACGCGCCAGCAGGGCTTCGCCGAACGCCAGGTGTTCAATGCCGAGGCCAACTTCGACTGGGGCAACCTGCTGCAGGCCGGCGCCAGCCTCTCGCTGTTCGCCGACAAGCGTCTCCTGGAGTTGCGCCTGCCGTCCGGCAAGCCCGGCGACAAGGGCGCCGCGGCGCTGCTGGAATACCTGGCGCGCCCGGCCGAGGACTGCGTGCTGCTGATCAGCCTGCCGAAACTCGACGGCAGCACCCAGAAGAGCAAGTGGGCCAAGGCCCTGATCGATGGCCCACACAGCCAATTCCTGCAAATCTGGCCGGTGGATGCCCAGCAGTTGCCGCAGTGGATTCGCCAGCGCCTGAGTCAGGCCGGGCTGAGCGCCAGCCAGGAGGCGCTGGAGATGATCGCCGCGCGGGTCGAGGGCAATCTGCTGGCCGCCGCCCAGGAGATCGAGAAACTCAAGCTGCTCGCCGAGGGCGCCCAGATCGACGCCGGCACCGTGCAGGCGGCGGTGGCCGATAGCGCCCGCTACGATGTCTTCGGCCTGATCGATGCCGCCTTGGGCGGCGATGCCGCCCATGCCCTGCGCATGCTCGACGGGCTGCGCGGCGAGGGCATGGAGCCGCCGGTGATCCTCTGGGCCCTGGCCCGCGAACTGCGCCTGCTGGCCGGCATCGCCCAGCAATACGGCCAGGGCGTGCCGCTGGAGAAAGCCTTCAGCGCCGCCCGCCCGCCGGTCTGGGACAAACGTCGCCCCCTGCTCAGCAAGGCCCTGCAGCGCCACCCGAGCGAACGCTGGGGCCAACTGCTGCGCGAGGCCCAGCGCATCGATGCACAGATCAAGGGCCAGGCGCCGGGAGATGCATGGAGCGGCCTGGCCCAGCTGACGCTGAGCCTCTGCGGTCAGCGCCTGAACCTGCCCAGCGAGCTGGATTTCTAGCCCTCCCGCCGCCCTGCTGCGACACGCTGGACATACCCCGCTCGGGCTTGCATGATCGCCGACAGGCCCACACCCGGTGGGTCGCCAAGGAGGACCGGCCATGAGCCAGAGGAACAAGCACGGCCCGAACAAGGCCAAATCCCTGATCAGCCAGCCGCTGTTTCGCTGTCGCCAGGAAAAACCACGCAAGGGCAAAGGCAGTTATCGCCGCGAAGCCTCCCAGCCAACCTGGGGGGCTTCGTTCTTTGTAGCCGCCTGAAAGGCCCGCCACAGCCCGCACGGCCAGCCATTCATGCTAAGGTAGGCGCCTGCAAAACGCTCCGAGTTCACCATGCCCTACCTGCTTCCTCGAGGCCTGACTCACACCACCGCGGCCTGCCTGTTCCTGCTGCTCAGCGCTTGCGCCGAAGCACCTGCGCAACCCCTGGGCACTCCGCCCGCAACGACCAGCGCTTCGGTGATCAGCCCGCCAGCGACCCTCGCCGCCCCGGCCCTGACCTTCGAACAGTGGCGCAGCCTGCTGCGCAGCGACGCCATCGCCTCGGGCATCGATCCCGCGCTGTTCGACCGCGCCTTTGCCGGCATCACCCCGAATCCTGCGGTACTGGCCGCCGACAGCAGCCAGCCTGAGTTCAGCCGGCCGATCTGGGACTATATCGACGGCGCCGTCTCCACCGCCCGGGTGGCCCAGGGACGCCTGCTCAAGACCACTCACCGGCCGACCCTGAAGGCGATTCGCAGCACCTATGCCGTCGACCACGAGGTGCTGATCGCCATCTGGGGCATGGAAAGCAACTTCGGCAGCAACATCGGCAAGCACAACGTGATCCGCTCGCTCGCCACCCTGGCCTTCGAGGGGCGCCGCCAGCCGTTCTGGCGCAGCCAACTGCTGGCGGCCCTGCAGATCCTGCAGAATGGCGACAGCCACGGCCAGCAATTGATCGGCTCCTGGGCCGGGGCCATGGGCCAGACCCAGTTCATGCCCACCACCTTCAATCAGTACGCCGTGGACTTCGATGGCGACGGCCGTCGCGACCTCTGGCAATCGCCGCCCGACGCCCTGGCCTCGGCCGCGCACTACCTGCACAAGTCGGGGTGGGACAATGGCCAGCCCTGGGGCTTCGAGGTCAAGCTGCCGGCAGGCTTCGATTACGCCCTGGCCGATCCCGAGGTACGCCGCAGCCTCAGCCAGTGGCGGGCCCTCGGCATAGAGGCGGTCAATCCGGTGGATGCCCGCGAAGACAACCAGGCCAGCCTGTTGCTGCCGGCCGGACACCGCGGCCCGGCGTTCCTGCTGCTGAACAATTTCCGCAGCATCCTCAAGTACAACAATTCCACCGCCTACGCCCTGGCCATCGGCCTGCTGTCCGATGCCCTGGACGGCCGCCCCGGCGTCCAGGCCGCCTGGCCGCGCGGCGACCGCCAACTGGGCCGCAGCGAGCGGGTCGAGTTGCAGACGCTGCTGGCGCAGAACGGCTTCGAGCCGGGTCCGGCCGACGGCATCATAGGTGCCAACACACGCAAGGCGGTGCGCGCCTTCCAGCGCCTGCAGGGCCAGCCGGCCGACGGCTATCCCAGCTTCGAGCTGCTGCAGCAACTGCGCCGGCGCTGACCGGCCGCGCCGCTGCTCGGCTGGCACCGGACGCCGGCCAAGGCCGCGTGATAGACTGCGCCGCGGCCACAAGCCGCTCGCCCCTGGAGCCTCTACCCGGAGTCCCGCTTAGCCATGTCAGACACGCCCCCGCCCAAAGCCGTTGCCAGCGGCGACAAGTTCCGCACCGCCCAAGGCATCAGCGCGATCAAGGACGGCCAGAAGCGCCGCCCTGCCGCCGAACCCCAGGTGTTCGAGCCCAAGCCCAAGTGGCTGCGGGTCAAGGCACCGGGCGGCAGCCGCTTCGAGGCGGTCAAGCGCAATGTCGGCGAACATCGCCTGAGCACCGTCTGCCAGGAGTCGCACTGCCCGAACATGGGTGAGTGCTGGTCCAACGGCACCGCCACCATCATGCTGATGGGCTCGGTGTGTACCCGCGCCTGCCGCTTCTGCGCAGTGGACACCGGCAACCCCAATGGCTGGCTGGATCTGGAAGAGCCGCAGAACACCGCCAAGTCGGTCGAGCTGATGGGGCTGCGCTATATCGTCCTGACCTCGGTGGATCGCGACGATCTGGACGATGGCGGCGCCGGCCATTACGCGGCCTGCGTCAGTGCCATCAAGGCGCGCACGCCGCAGGTAGTGGTGGAGGCCCTGACCCCCGACTTCGACGGTGACCTGCAGGCCATCGAGCGGGTGGTGGACTCCGGCCTCGAGGTGTTCGCGCAGAATGTCGAGACGGTCAAGCGCCTGACCCATGTGGTGCGCGACCCCCGCGCCGGCTACCAGAAGACCCTGGGGGTACTGGCGCACGCCAAGCATCACCGCCCGCAGGTGCTGACCAAGACCAGCCTGATGCTCGGCCTGGGCGAAACCGACGAGGAAGTACTGGAAACCATGGACGACCTTCGCGCCATAGGCGTGGACATCCTCACCCTCGGCCAGTACCTGCAACCGACGCGCAACCACCTGCCGGTCAAGCGCTGGGTCAGCCCCGAGGAATTCAATCGCTTTCGCGATATCGGCCTGGCAAAGGGCTTCATGGAAGTCGCCGCCGGTCCGCTGGTGCGCTCCAGCTACCGGGCCGAGCGGGTCTTCGAGAAGAACAACCTGGGCCTGGCCACGCCTGCTCCGGTGCCGGGCCAGCAAGCCGATTCGAGCCTGATTCCGACGCTCAACCTAAGCTGATCGGCCGCCTTCGCCGAATTGGCCCCTCGGCTGATCCGGCCTACAGGCTCGCGAATCCCAGTCGTTCGCGCAGCGCCAGTTCGAGATGCTGCGCCACCTCGTCCAGCGCGGGGGGCGCCGCCAGCAGATCCCGCAACTGCACCATCTTCAGCCCGGCATAGCCACAGGGATTGATGCGCGCAAACGGCGCCATGTCCATATCCACGTTGAGCGCCAGGCCGTGGAAGGAGCAGCCGCGGCGAACCCGCAGGCCCAGGGAGGCGATCTTCTCGCCCGCGACATAGACGCCGGGCGCATCGGCCCTGGGCGCCGCCGCCACGCCATAGCCCGCGAGCACATCCACCAGGCTCTGCTCCATCGCCGTAACCAGCTCGCGCACGCCCAGCCCCAGGCGGCGCAGGTCCAGCATCAGATAGGCCACCAGCTGACCCGGCCCGTGGTAGGTCACCTGGCCGCCACGCTCCACCTGGATCACCGGGATATCGCCCGGCGCCAACAGATGCTCGGGCTTGCCGGCCTGGCCCTGGGTAAACACCGCCGGATGCTGCAGCAGCCAGATTTCATCGGGCGTCCGTTCGTCGCGCTCTGCAGTCAGCCGGCGCATGGCCTCCAGGGTCGGCAGGTACTCCACGAGCCCCAGATGGCGGATCACCACTGGCGCGGGCGCCACTACAACACCATGTGCACGCGGCCGGTGGCACGCAGATCGACATGGATGGCCTGCAGCTGGTCGACGCTGGTGGCAGTGATCAGCACCTGCACCGAGAGGAAGCGGCCGTTGCGGCTGTCGCGCACCACCAGGCTGGCGCTGTCGAGGTCGGGGGCGTGGCGCTGGACCACGCTGACCACCAGCTCGGCGAAGCCTTCACCGGCATCGCCGATCACCTTGATCGGGTAGCGCTCGCAGGGGAATTCGATTTTCGGGGCTTGTACGTCGGTATCGGTCATGGCGTCTGCAGGCTTGTGGCCTGTCCAAGAGCAGGACGCCCCGGGTAGGGGCGTCGCAATCAATCAGTTGAACAATCCGTAGAAGAACAGGCGGATGCTATCCCACAGGCGGCGCAGCAGACCACCCTCCTCGACCCCTTCCAAGGCCACCAAATCGGCGCTGTGGATCACCTCCTCGCCCAGCTTGACCTCGACCTTGCCGATCACGTCGCCCACGGCGACGGGGGCCACCAGCTGCGGATTGAGGGTCATGCCCGCCTGCAGCTTGTCCACCTGGCCCTTGGGCAGGGTCAGGGTCAGGTCGCTGGCCAGGCCGGCCTTGAGCTGACGCGCGGTGCCTTTCCACACGGGCGCCTGCACCAGTTCGGCTCCCTTCTGGTAGAAGGTGCGGGTCTCGAAGAAACGGAAGCCATAGGTCAGCAACTTCTGGGTCTCGGCGGCCCTGGCCTGCTCGCTGTTGGTGCCGAACACCACCGAGATCAGGCGCATGCCATCGCGTACGGCCGAAGACACCAGGCAGTAGCCGGCTTCTTCGGTGTGCCCGGTTTTCAGGCCGTCGACCGTCTTGTCGCGCCACAGCAACAGGTTGCGGTTGGGCTGCTTGATGCCGTTCCAGAGGAATTCCTTCTGCGCATAGATGGCATAGTGCTGCGGATCCTCGTAGATGATCGCGCGAGCCAGCTTGGCCATGTCCTTGGCCGAGGAGTAATGCTCGGGATCGGGCCAGCCGGTGGCGTTGCGGAACTGGCTGTTGTCCATGCCGAGGCGTTCTGCTGTGGCGTTCATCATGTCGGCGAAGGCTTCTTCGCTGCCGGCGATGTGCTCGGCGATGGCCACGCTGGCGTCATTGCCGGACTGGATGATGATGCCGTGCAGCAGGTCGCTGACCGAAACCTCGTTGCCCACTTCGATGAACATCTTCGAGCCGCCCATGCGCCAGGCCTTCTCGCTGATGCGCACCAGGTCGCTCTCCTTGATCTGACCGCGATTGATGTCCAGGGTCGCCAGGTAGGCAGTCATCAATTTGGTCAGGCTGGCCGGCGGCAGGCGCTCGTCGGCGTTGTGCTCGATCAGCACCTTGCCACTGGCCGCATCCATCAGCACATAGGCCTTGGCGGCCAGCTGCGGCGGCGCCGGAATCACCATCTGGCTGGCCCAGGCGGCCGGCGCGGCGAGCAGCAGAAGGGACAAGAACAGGCGTTGCGCAAAGCTGGTGGTATTCATCCGTCTCTCGAGAGTGCTAGGGGTGGAACAGGCCCGCTTGGGCGACTTTGGAAATGCCCGGCGGCGCGCCGGGCGTGGCGAAATGGGGGCGGCCTCAGTCGGCCCTGACCAGGCGCGGCTGACCGAGATTGGCCAGGCGCACGCTGTCCTGCAGCTGCTCAGCCTCGCCCTCGCTGCCGATCGGCCCCAGGCGTACGCGGTGCAGGATCTGCTGGTTGAGCACCACCGAGCTGATAAACACCGGAGCAGTCACGGCCTGGCTCAGCTTGGCCTTGAGCAGCTCCGCAGCGTCGGGATTGGCGAAGGCTGCCACTTGGAGATACAGGCCAGAGGCTGCGACTGAAGCGTTTTTTTTTGCGTCTATCTGCACCGGCAGGACGGCCGCGGCATGCTGCTGCGGGGGCGGCGAGTAGGTTTCCAGCGGCTGCGCCGCCGGCTGGGCGATCGCCTTGACCGGCTCGGCCTGCTTGGGTGCGGCCAGCACCATGGGCACCGGCCGGCCCTGCTGGGCCCACCACTCATGGGGGTCGATGCCCTCGACCTTGACCCGCGCCGTGCCGACTTCGGCGAAGCCGAGCTTCTTGGCCGCGGCGAAGGACAGATCGATGATCCGATCGGAATAGAAGGGCCCGCGGTCGTTGACCCGCAGGATCACACTGCGGTTGTTCTCCAGACTGGTCACCCGTACATAGCTGGGCAGCGGCAGGGTCTTGTGCGCCGCGGTCATGCCGTACAGATCGTAGGACTCGCCATTGGCGGTGGCCTGACCATGGAACTTGGTGCCGTACCAGGACGCCGTGCCGACCGCGCTGTAGCGCCGCGCATCGCCGATCGGATAGTACTGCTGGCCGAACACCGTATAGGGCGTGGCCTTGACCGGCCCGTAATGGGGCATGGGCACCGCATCCTGAATCTTGGACACGTCGACATCCCACCAGGGCGCGCCATCCTTGTGCGGCCGGTTATAGACGCTCGGGCCCGAGACAGTACCGCCGGCCTTCACCGGCGCCACCGGCTGCGGTGCACGACTGGTCGTGCAACTGGCCAGCAACACGGCCAGGGCGGCATAGGCGGTCAGTTTGCAAGTCAGCTGCCTCATCAGCCACGCTCCCGCGCATCGGCCAGCAACTCGGCCAGCTGGTTGACCGCCATGGCGTACATCACGCTGCGGTTGTAGCGGGTGATGACGAAGAAGTTCGGCAGCCCCAGCCAGTACTCGTCGCCTTCGGCGCCCTGCAGGCGGAAGGCGGTGACCGGCAGGTCATCGCTGAGCGCATCGCCACTGGCCCAGCCGAGGGCGCGCAGCTGGCCGATGTTCTTCAGCGGGTCCAGGCCCGGGCTCAGGCCCTCTTCGACCCGCTCGCCCTTGACCCGGGCGGCGCTGACCACCGGCTCGCCCGGCTGCCAGCCGTGACGCTTGAAGTAGTTGGCGACGCTGCCGATGGCATCGACCGGATTGCTCCAGATATTGATCCTGCCGTCGCCATCGAAGTCCACCGCATAGGCACGGAAGCTGCTGGGCATGAACTGCGGCAGGCCCATGGCGCCGGCGTAGGAGCCCTTGACGCTCAAGGGATCGACCTGCTCCTCACGGGCCAGCATGAGGAATTCGCGCAGTTCCTTGCGGAAGAAGGGTGCCCGCGGCGGGTAGTCGAAGGCCAGGGTCGAGAGGGCATCGACGACCCGGTAGCTGCCGGTGTTGCCGCCGTAGAAGGTCTCCACACCGATGATCGCCACTATCATCTGGGCCGGCACGCCATATTCCTGCTCGGCGCGGGCCAGGGTGTCCTGGTGCTGGCGCCAGAACTCCAGGCCGCGAGCGACGCGCGCCTCGGTGATGAAAATCGGCCGGTAGGCGCTCCACGGCTTGACCTTCTCCGCCGGGCGCGAAATGGCATCGAGAATCGCCTGCTTGCGCTCGACCTGGGCGAACAGTCCGAACAGCTGCTCACCGGCGAAGCCATAGTCGCGGGTCATCTCGCCGACAAACTCGTCGACCTGCGGCGAGTTGCGATAATCGCCTGCAGAGGCTTGTCCGGCGGCGCCGAAGGCCGCGACCAAACCGAGCCAATGGGCCTGACGGACAACCCAGCCACGCAATCTGTGCATTGAATTCATTACCCCAATCAAACCTGCGCGATCCACTTTCGGTGGGTGTGGATCGACATCAAAATCCCGAATCCGGCCAGCAAGGTGATCAGCGAGGTTCCACCATAGCTGATGAACGGCAGCGGCACCCCCACCACCGGCAGCAAGCCGCTGACCATGCCGATGTTGACGAACACATAGACGAAGAAGGTCATGGTCAGCGCCCCGGCCAGCAGCTTACCGAACAGCGTCTGCGCTTGCACGGTTATCACCAGGCCGCGAGCGATCAGCAGCAGGTAGAGCACCAGCAGCAGACAGACGCCGACCAGGCCGAACTCCTCGGCCAGCACCGCGATGATAAAGTCGGTGTGGCTTTCCGGCAAAAAATCCAGGTGCGACTGGGTGCCCAGCAGCCAGCCCTTGCCCAGCACCCCGCCCGAGCCGATCGCCGCCTTGGACTGGATGATGTTCCAGCCACTGCCCAGCGGATCGCTCTCGGGGTTGAGGAAGGTCAGCACCCGCTGCTTCTGGTATTCGCGCAGGACGAAGAACCACATGCCCACCGCGATCGGCACCACCGCCGCCACCGCGCCCAGGATCCAGCGCCACTGCAGACCGGCCATGAACAGCACGAAGGCGCCGGAGGCGATGATCAGCAGCGAGGTGCCCAGATCCGGCTGCAGCAGGATCAGCACGAAGGGCACGAAGATCAGCGCCAGGCTCACGCCTATGTGCGTCAGACGCGGCGGCAGGCTGCGCTTGGACAGATACCAGGCGATGGTCGCCGGCATGATGATCTTCATGAATTCCGAGGGCTGGAAGCGGATCACCCCGGGAATGTTGATCCAGCGGGTGGCGCCCATGGCGTTGTAGCCCATGACATCCACCGCCACCAGCAGCCCCACTCCGCCCACATAGGCCAGGGGCACCCAGCGCTCCATGAAGCGCGGCTCGAACTGGGCGATGATGAACATGCCGACCAGGCCGATGCCGAAGGAGCTGGCCTGTTTGAGCAGCAGATCGAGATTCTTGCCGCTGGCCGAATAGAGGATGAACAGGCTGACCGTGGCCAGGATCAGCAGCAGCAGCAGCAGCAGGCCATCGATATGCAGGCGCTGCAGCAGGCTGGAGCGCCGGCGCAGCACGTCCTCGTTGGACAGGGTGCGGTCGAAGCTGCTGTTCATCGCTGGCTCACCTGGGCGCCGAGCGGCTGCGCATACTCGGCCTTCAACCGGCCCTTGTCGTCGAGCAGCCAGGCATCCATCACCTGCTTGACCACCGGCGCCGCCACGCCGGAGCCGGACTCGCCGTTCTCCACCATCACCGCCACGGCGATCTGCGGATTGCCGACCGGGGCGAAGGCGACGAACAGGGCATGGTCGCGGTGGCGCTCGGCGACCTTGTTGCGGTCGTACTTCTCGCCCTGCTTGATCGCCACCACCTGGGCAGTACCGCTCTTGCCCGCGATCCGGTAGGCCGCGGCGTCGCCGACCTTCTTCGCCGTGCCGCGGGGGCCGTGCATCACCTGCTCCATGCCGAAGTTGGCATGATCCCAGGCCTTGGGGTCGCGCAGGACGATGTCCGGCATCGGCTGTTGATCCAGCGGTGGCGCGCCGTCGATGCTCTTGGCCAGGCGCGGGCGTATCCACTTGCCGCGGGTGGCCATCAGGGTCACGGCCTGGGCCAGCTGCAGCGGCGTGGTCTGCATGTAGCCCTGGCCGATGCCGAGAATCAGGGTCTCGCCCGGGTACCAGGCCTGGCGATAACGGGCACGCTTCCAGTCGCGCGAGGGCATCAGCCCGGCGGTCTCCTCGAACATGTCCAGGGCCACGCGCTGGCCGAGGCCGAAGCGACTCATGTAGTCGTGCAGGCGGTCGATGCCCATGCGGTGCGCCAGCTCGTAGAAATAGGTGTCATTGGAGCGGGCGATGGCCAGCTCCAGGTTGACCCAGCCGTCGCCCGTGCGATTCCAGTTGCGGTATTTGTGGCTATGGTTGGGCAGTTGGTAGAAGCCTGGGTCGAACACCCGCGAAGATGGGGTCACCACGCCGGCGTCCAGGCCGGCCAGCGCGACCATCGGCTTGATGGTCGAGCCCGGCGGATAGAGCCCGCGCAGCACCCTGTTGTAGAGCGGCCGGTCGATCGAGTCGCGCAGCTCGGCGTAGGCCTTGAAGCCGATCCCGGTAACGAAGGGATTGGGATCGAAGCTCGGCTGACTGACCATCGCCAGCACCTCGCCGGTGGCCGGCTGAATCGCCACCACGGCGCCGCGCCGGCCGCCCAGGGCCAGCTCAGCGGCCTCCTGCAGGTGCGCATCCAGGGTCAGCACTATGTCCTTGCCGGGCAAGGGGTCGGTGCGCTTGAGCACCCGCAAGACGCGGCCGCGGGCGTTGGTCTCGACCTCTTCGTAGCCGACCTCGCCATGCAGCGCGTCTTCGTAGAAGCGCTCGATACCGGTCTTGCCGATATGGTGGGTGCCGGCATAGGAAACCGGATCCAGCGACTTGAGTTCCTGCTCGTTGATGCGCCCGACATAGCCGATCGAATGGGCGAAATGCTCGCCCAGCGGATAGTGGCGCACCAGGCGCGCGGCCACCTCGACCCCGGGCAGGCGGAACTGATTGATGGCGATCCGGGCGATCTGCTCCTCGGACAGCTCGAACAGCACCGGCACCGGCTCGAACGGCCGGCGGCCCTGGCGCACGCGCTTCTCGAACAGCTCGCGCTCCTCGGCGCCCAGCTCCAGCACCTCGACCACCACATCCAGCACCGCCTGCCAGTCACCGGCGCGCTCGCGGGTCAGGGTCAGGCTGAAGCTCGGCCGGTTATCGGCGATGATCACCCCGTTGCGATCGAAGATCAGCCCGCGGCTGGGCGGAATCGGCTGCACATGGATGCGATTGTTCTCCGCCAGCGTCGAGTGATACTCGAATTGCACCACCTGCAGGTAGTACAGGCGCGCCACCAGCACCCCGGTCAGCAGCAGGACCACCAGGGCGCCCACATAGGCGCGAGCACGCACCTGACGGGCGTCCTTCTCATGATCCTTGATACGTATCGGTTGTGGCATCGGTGACGGCTGACTACTTGTGATAGGGATGACCGCAGAGCAGGGTCCAGGCGCGATAGAGCTGCTCGCCGACCAGGATGCGCACCAGCGGATGGGGCAGGGTCAGCGGCGACAGCGACCAGCGCTGCTCGCTGCGCGCCTGCACTTCGGGCGCCAGGCCTTCCGGCCCGCCGACCATGAGGTTGACGCTGCGCGCATCCAGGCGCCAGCGCTCCAGTTCGGCCGCCAGCTGCTCGGTACTCCACGGCCGACCTTCGACCTCGAGGGTGACGATGCGTTCCCCGGGCGCCACCTTGGCCAGCATGGCCTCGCCCTCCTGACGGATCATCCGCGCTACATCGGCATTCTTGCCGCGGGTGGTCAGGGGAATTTCCACCAGTTCCACGGCCAGTTCGGCGGGCATCCGCTTAGCATACTCGTGCCAGCCTTCCTCGACCCAGCGCGGCATGCGCGCGCCGACCGCGATCAGTTTGATGCGCACTCGGCTGCGTCCTACTCGTGCTCGCCGCCATGCTGGGCGCGGCTCTGCTCGGCGCCCTGCCAGAGGCGCTCGAGGTCGTAGAACTGACGGGCGGTCGGCAGCATGACGTGCACGACTATGTCGCCGAGGTCGAGCAGGGCCCACTCGCCGCTATCCAGGCCTTCGCTGCCCAGCGGGCGCACGCCCTGCTCCTTGACCTTCTCCAGGACGTTGTCGACCAGCGACTTGACGTGGCGGCTGGAGGTGCCGCTGGCGATCACCATGTAGTCGGTGATGCTGGTCTTGTCGCGCACATCGATGGTGGTGATGTCCTGCGCCTTGATGTCTTCCAGGGCGGCGATTGCCAGTTTGACCAGCTCGTCGCTGCGCATTGCTTGGGTGCTCATAGGAAATTCGTTTGCCTCATGTTCGATTAGCGGCACGGTACAGCCCGTGCGCGTGGATGTAATGGAGTACCGCATCGGGCACCAGAAAGCGCGCCGACTGGCCGCGCGCCAGCAGCGCCCGAACCTGGGTGGCCGAGACCGCCAGCGGCGTCTGCCAGATAAAGGAAATCTGCCCGCCCGGCCCCTCCAGGCTCAGCGGATCGTTGATGCTGCGCGCCGCCAGCAAATCGCGCAGGACTTCGGCCGGATCGCTGTCGGCATCCGGACGCTGCAGCACCAGGATATGGCAGTGCTCCAGCAGCTCCTGCCAGCGGTGCCAGCTCGGCAGACCGCAGAAGGCATCCCAGCCCAGCAGCAGAAACAGCTGGTCGTCGCCGGCCAGCTCGGCACGTAGCGACTCCAGGGTGTCGATGCTGTAGGAGGGACGGTCGCGCTTGAGCTCGCGATCATCGACCCTCAGCAGGGGCTCGCCGGCGACCGCCAGCTCGACCATGGCCAAGCGATCCTGCGCCGACACCTGGGGCGCGCCTCTATGGGGCGGGCGCGCGCTGGGCACCAGGCGCAGCTCGTCGAGGGCCATGAACTGCGCCACCTCCAGGGCGCTGCGCAGATGGCCGATATGCACCGGATCGAAGGTGCCGCCGAACAGGCCGATGCGCCTAGGCATTCTGCCCGCGCAGTTGACCGTCGCCGATCACCACATATTTCTCGCAGGTCAGTCCTTCGAGACCGACCGGACCGCGGGCGTGCAGCTTGTCGGTGGAGATGCCAATCTCCGCGCCCAGGCCATATTCGAAGCCGTCGGCGAAGCAGGTCGGGGTGTTGAGCATCACCGAGCTGGAATCGACCTCGGCGAGAAAGCGCCGGGCATGGCCCTGGTGCTCGGTGACTATGCTGTCGGTGTGGTGCGAGCCGTAGCGATTGATGTGCTCGATGGCCTGCTCCAGACCGTCGACCACGCGGATCGACAGAATCGCCGCCAGGTATTCGCTGCTCCAGTCTTCTTC
>JBFHKK010000022.1:0-14504 GCA_041595475.1 Pseudomonas sp.
GAACAGACCGAAGGTCAGGTAGCTGAACCAGGAGCGGCCCTTGGACTCGCCCTCGTCCTGCACCGGCGCCTTGAGTTCGGCGGGAATCTGCTGCTCGGCGTCTTCGTATTGGCGGATCACGTCCTGGCTGGCGCGGGTCTGGCCCGGCGGCAGCGGCGTGTCGCTTTCGATCAGGCCCAAAGTGGCCTTGGCCAGCCAGGAGCGGCTGTCGATATCCTCTCCGCGCGGCACGAACTGGCCGTCGACTAGGCTCGGGTGCTCGGGGTAGTTGAGCTTGAGGGCTTCCAGGCTGGTGGCGGCCAGTTCATTCAGGGCCAGGCGCTGGTAGGCCTCGGTCATCACCGCCAGGCCATCGGCGACCGCCGGGGTTTCCTGGAAGTTTTCCACCACGTAGCGCCCGCGGTTGGCCGCGGCGACGTAGGCGTGACGGGTCAGGTAGTAGTGGGCCACGTGGATCTCGTAGGCGGCCAGCAGGTTGCGCAGGTAGATCATGCGCTGCTTGGCGTCCGGCGAGTAACGGCTGCTCGGGTAGCGGCTGGTGAGCTGGGCGAACTCGTTGTAGGAATCGCGGGCCGCGCCGGGGTCGCGCTTGGTCAGATCCAGCGGCAGAAAGCGCGCCAGCAGGCCGCGGTCCTGGTCGAAGGAGGCCAGACCCTTGAGGTAGTAGGCGTAGTCGACGTTCGGGTGCTGCGGATGCAGGCGGATGAAGCGCTCGGCCGCCGCCTTGGCCGCTTCCGGCTCGACGCTCTTGTAATAGGCGTAGATCAGTTCCAGTTGCGCCTGCTCGGCATAGCGGCCGAACGGATAGCGCGATTCCAGGGCCTTGAGCTTGCTGATGGCGCCGCTGTAGCTGTTGTCGTTGAGGTCTTCCTGGGCCTGCTGGTACAGCTCGGTCTCGCTCAGGTTCTCGTCCACCACCTCCTTGGACGAACAGGCGGCGGTGAGGGCGAGGATGGCGATCAGCAGCAGGTGTTTCACGTGCATGGCGGCTTGCGTCCCTGTGACGGCGGCTGTCTTGCGCAGAGCCGTCCTGTTATGATGAGCGCCCCCGGTATCCCTGGGGCAAAGACGCCGTATTTAACCACAAGCCTGTGGCCGAAACCAAAGGCCACAGCCCCGCCGTTGCCGAGCATGCCATCAATCAATAAGCAGGCCATCCACCTGAGTGCCGAGGTGCCGAGCGACCTGGGCGGTCAGCGCCTCGATCAGGTCGCCGCACAACTCTTTGCCGAGCATTCGCGCTCGCGCCTGTCCGGCTGGATCAAGGAAGGTCGGCTGACCGTCGATGGCGCGGTCCTGCGGCCGCGCGACATCGTCCACGGCGGTGCCCAGCTGGTGCTGGATGCCGAGCAGGAAGCCCAGGGCGAGTGGCTGGCCCAGGACATCGAGCTGGATATCGTCTACGAGGACGACCAGCTGCTGGTGATCAACAAGCCCGCCGGGCTGGTGGTGCATCCGGCCGCCGGACATGCCGATGGCACCCTGCTCAACGCGCTGCTGCATCATGTGCCGGATATCGTCAATGTGCCGCGCGCCGGCATCGTCCATCGCCTGGACAAGGACACCACCGGGCTGATGGTGGTGGCCAAGACCATCCAGGCCCAGACCCAGCTGGTCGATCAGTTGCAGAAGCGCACGGTCAGCCGCATCTACGAGTGCATCGTCATCGGCGTGATCACCGCCGGCGGCACCATAAACGCGCCCATCGGCCGTAGCTCGGCGCAGCGCCAGCGCATGGCGGTCACCGATGGTGGCAAGCCGGCGGTCAGCCACTATCGGGTGCTGGAGCGCTTCCGCTCGCACACCCATGCCCGGGTCAAGCTGGAAACCGGGCGCACTCACCAGATTCGCGTGCACATGAGCCATGTCGGCTATCCGCTGGTGGGCGATCCGGTCTACGCCGGGCGCTTCCGCATTCCGCCGGCGGCCAGCCAGACCCTGGTGCAGAGCCTCAAGGAGTTCCCCCGCCAGGCCCTGCATGCGCGCTTTCTGGAGCTCGATCACCCGGTCAGCGGCCAGCGCATGAAGTGGGAATCGCCGCTGCCCGATGACCTGGTCTGGCTGCTGACGCTATTGCGCCAGGATCGCGAGGCCTTCATCGGGTGACGGGCTGGGCGCACGACTGGCTGCAGCCGGACTGGCCGGCGCCGGCAGCGGTCAAGGCCTGTGTCACCACGCGCAGCGGCGGCGTCAGTCAGCCGCCCTTCGCCAGTCTCAACCTGGGTGGGCACGTCGACGACGATCCGGCTGCGGTGGCGAAGAACCGTCAGCGCCTGGTCAGCCAGCTGGGCTGTCGCCCGGCCTGGCTGAGCCAGGTGCACGGCACGGCCGTGGTGGCCGCCGACCCCGAACGCCTGCTCGAGGCCGATGCCAGCTGGACGGCGACGCCTGGAGTCGCCTGCGCCATCATGACGGCCGACTGCCTGCCGGTGCTGTTCTGCGACCGTGCCGGCAGCCGTGTGGCGGCGGCCCACGCCGGCTGGCGCGGCCTGGCCGCGGGCGTGCTGGAGGCCAGCCTGGACGCTCTGGGCGGCGCGCCTGAAGAGCTGCTGGTCTGGCTCGGCCCGGCCATCGGCCCGCGGGCCTTCGAGGTCGGCACCGAGGTGCGCGAGGCCTTCGTCGCCGCCCATCCCCAGGCCGCAAGCGCCTTCGTCGCCAGTCACCGCGCCGGGCATTTTCTCGCCGATCTCTACCAGTTGGCGCGCATTCGCCTGGCGGCGCATGGGGTGACCGCGGTCTACGGCGGCGGCTTCGACACCTACCATGATTCGCGCTTTTTCTCCTATCGACGCGCGCCGCGCACCGGGCGCTTCGCCTCGCTGATCTGGCTGGCCGACTGATCCAAGTCAAGCCCGTGTGGCTTGAAACCCGCACAATCGTCCCTATCTAGTCTTCATCTAGCCTCTGTTCTTGTCAGGCATCTGTTTCGGGCGACCTGGTCGCGCCGGCCTGCGCTACACGAAAGGATGACGCCATGCGAATCGACCGTTTAACCAGCAAGTTGCAACTCGCACTGTCCGATGCCCAGTCCCTGGCCGTCGGCATGGACCACGCCGCCATCGAGCCGCTGCACCTGATGCAGGCCCTGCTCGATCAGCAGGGCGGCTCGATCAAGCCGCTGCTACGCCAGGTCGGCTTCGATGTCGCCGCCCTGCGCCAGGCGCTGGCCCAGGAACTGGACCAGCTGGGCAAGATCCAGAATCCCACCGGCGATGTGAACCTGTCCCAGGATCTGGCGCGCCTGCTCAATCAGGCCGACCGCCTGTCTCAGCAGAAGGGCGACCAGTTCATCTCCAGCGAACTGGTGCTGCTCGCCGCCCTGGACGAGAACACCCGCCTGGGTAAATTGCTCCTGGCCCAGGGCGTGAGCAAGAAGGCCCTGGAGAACGCCATCGCCAATCTGCGCGGTGGCGAGGCGGTCAATGACCCCAATGCCGAGGAGGCGCGCCAGGCGCTCGACAAGTACTGCATCGACATGACCAAGCGCGCCGAGGACGGCAAGCTCGACCCGGTGATCGGTCGCGACGACGAAATCCGTCGCACCATCCAGGTGTTGCAGCGCCGCACCAAGAACAACCCGGTGCTGATCGGCGAGCCGGGGGTGGGCAAGACCGCGATCGTCGAGGGCCTGGCCCAGCGCATCGTCAATGGCGAAGTGCCCGATGGCTTGAAGGACAAGCGCCTGCTGTCGCTGGACATGGGCGCGCTGATCGCCGGGGCCAAGTTCCGCGGCGAGTTCGAGGAGCGCCTCAAGGCGGTGCTCAACGAACTGGGCAAGCAGGAAGGGCGGATCATCCTGTTTATCGATGAGCTGCACACCATGGTCGGCGCCGGCAAGGCCGAGGGCGCCATGGATGCCGGCAATATGCTCAAGCCGTCGCTGGCGCGCGGCGAGCTGCACTGCGTCGGCGCCACCACCCTGGACGAATACCGCCAGTACGTGGAAAAGGATGCGGCCCTGGAACGGCGTTTCCAGAAGGTGATGGTCGACGAGCCGAGCGAGGAGGACACCATCGCCATCCTGCGCGGCCTCAAGGAACGCTACGAGGTGCACCACAAGGTGGCCATCACCGACGGCGCCATCATCGCCGCGGCCAAGCTCAGCCACCGCTACATCACCGACCGCCAGCTGCCGGACAAGGCCATCGACCTGGTCGACGAGGCCGCCAGCCGCATCCGCATGGAGATCGACTCCAAGCCCGAAGTGCTCGACCGCCTGGAGCGGCGCATGATCCAGCTCAAGGTCGAGGCCCAGGCGCTGAAGAAGGAGGAGGACGAGGCGGCGATCAAGCGCCTGGCCAAGCTCAACGACGACATCGCCCGGCTGGAGAAGGAATACGCCGACCTGGAGGACATCTGGAAGGCCGAGAAGGCCGAGGTGCAGGGCTCGGCGCAGATCCAGGAGAAGATCGAGCAGGCTCGCCAGGAGCTGGAGGCGGCGCGGCGCAAGGGCGATCTGAGCCGCATGGCCGAATTGCAGTACGGGATCATCCCGGATCTGGAGCGCAGCCTGCAGATGGTCGACCAGCACGGCAAGACCGAGAACCAGCTGCTGCGCAGCAAGGTCACCGAGGAGGAGATCGCCGAGGTGGTCTCCAAGTGGACCGGCATCCCGGTGTCGAAGATGCTCGAGGGCGAGCGCGACAAGCTGCTGAAGATGGAAGGCCTGCTGCACCAGCGGGTGATCGGCCAGGACGAGGCGGTGGTCGCCGTGGCCAATGCGGTGCGCCGTTCGCGCGCCGGGCTGGCCGATCCCAATCGGCCCAGCGGCTCCTTCCTGTTCCTCGGCCCGACCGGGGTGGGCAAGACCGAGCTGTGCAAGGCCCTGGCCGAGTTCCTCTTCGATACCGAGGAGGCGTTGGTGCGCATCGACATGTCCGAATTCATGGAGAAGCACTCGGTGGCGCGGCTGATCGGCGCGCCGCCGGGCTATGTCGGCTACGAGGAGGGCGGCTACCTGACCGAGGCGGTGCGCCGCAAGCCCTACTCGGTGATCCTCCTGGACGAGGTCGAGAAGGCCCACCCGGATGTCTTCAACATCCTCCTGCAGGTGCTCGAAGACGGTCGTCTGACCGACAGCCACGGGCGCACCGTGGACTTCAAGAACTGCGTGCTGGTGATGACCTCCAACCTCGGCTCGGCGCAGATCCAGGAGCTGGTCGGTGATCGCGAGGCCCAGCGCGCGGCGGTCATGGATGCGGTGAGCAGCCACTTCCGTCCGGAGTTCGTCAACCGCATCGACGAGGTGGTGGTGTTCGAGCCCCTGGCCCGCGAGCAGATCGCCGGCATCGCGCAGATTCAGCTGGCTCGCCTGCGCCAGCGCCTGGCCGAGCGCGAGCTGAGCCTGGAGCTCTCCGAGGAAGCCTTGGACAAGCTGGTCGCCGTCGGCTACGACCCCGTCTATGGCGCTCGGCCGCTCAAGCGGGCGATTCAGCGCTGGATCGAGAACCCGCTGGCGCAGCTGATTCTGGCCGGTCAGTTCGCCCCGGGCAGCGCGGTCACGGCCAGGGTCGAAGGCGACGAGATCGTCTTCGCCTGACTCGGGCGGCATTCAGACAAGCAAAAACGGCAGGCCTCTGGCCTGCCGTTCTTTCCATTCACTGCGCCGCTCGGGTGCGCGGCCTAGAGGTGGTCGATCAGCACCTGTAGGGCGGCCAGCTGGTCGTCGGCGATGTCGATGATATGAAAACCCGCCCAGCAGTGCTGCGCATCGGCCCCCGGCTTGCTCCACAGGCAGTCGGCGGCGAAGAGGATCTCGTCGACGCCTTCGATCGGTTGGGCGCATACCAGCCGGCATTCGACCAGCATGTCGGCCATGTGTGGACTGTCGCCGAGCAACATGAAGCCGTCGACGGACAGATCCACCACGCGGCCGAGACGCCGGTCGGAATGCTGGTCAAATATTTCCAACTGCCTGTCCGTGCCATGTCGGCTGTGGTGGCGGCGATCGTCCATTAAGGCTCCTATTGTTTGGCGGGTTCTCTGGTATGGCCGGTAAAGCGTTGCAGCACCCGGTAGATGGCGCTGAGGGCGCGATCCACCAGGGGCGCGTCATGATCCGCCGGTAGAATGCGTGCCTGACCCTGCTCGATCTCGCTGGCCAACTGAGTGAGTGGCTTCATTGCCGCGCGTTGCCCGCCATGGTCGACGAACATGTAATTGTGGGTGGTCGGGCTGAACCAGGACAGCTTGAGGCTGCGGGCCTGCTGGCCGGTGCCGAACTCGAACCAGGTGCCGAATTCGAGGTGTTGCAGTTCCTTGATCAGGGCCTGGGCGCAGGCGGAAAGCTCTGATTCGACTGGCGCCGCGGTGGTCAGGGCGGCATCCTCGCCGAGCATGGCGCCGAGTGAGCTCTCCTGCAGGTGGGGGTGGAGCTTTTCCGCCACCTGCGGTTGCTGCGCCTGAACCGCGTGCTGGCAGGCGACCAGGTCCTGCAGCAGTCGGCGAATGCCGTCCTCGTGGTAGCTGCCCAGTTGTTGCAGGCCGCGGCGCAGGTCATCGAGCAGGGCGACGCGAATGGACTGCAGGCGCTCGCGACCAGCCTCGTCCAGCAGGGTTCCACTCCAGGCCAGTTGTTCGGCCACCTCGCAGGCGCGCCGCCATTCATGGCTCTGCTCGCCATGACGCAGCAGGGTGAACACCAGCACGTCGGTCCAGGTCAGTTCGAGAAAGTTATGGATGATCCGTGGTGGCTGGCGATCCTTGAGGCTGTCGGCAACCACCTTGAGGGCCTTGTCGCGGGCGCCGAGCAGGCGGTCGCGGCCCTTGGCGGCCTCCACCGCGCGGCGCTCGCGCAGGTCGACCTTGTGTTTGAGGGTGGCGGTGAAGTCATCGAACTCTTCGAGCAGCGCCTCGAACAGCAGCAGGTCGCCGCTAAAGCCGTTGATCACCCGCTCCACCACCCACTGCATCTTCTCCAGCAAGCCGCTTTCGTCATCCGTACTGCCATAGAGCACGCCGGCCTGGGCCAGGGCGTTGAGCAGGCGCCGGGCCGGGTGTTGATGATGGGTGAAGAGGTCCCTGTCCTGCAGCGCGACCTTGAGGTACGGGGTGTGCAGGTGCGACAGCGTGGTCTTGTAGCAGTCGGCCAGGCAGGTGTCGTCGAGGATGAAGTCGAACAGCATGCCGACCAGGTCGATGATGTCGGCTTCCGATTCGGCGAGTTTCTGCTGGCCGGGCTCCAGGCTGTGGGCGTCGAGTTGTTCCTGTAGTTCCGACTTGAGGCCTTCGACTTGCAGCGGCTGGCGCATGCGCTTGGACAGATCCTGGGTCGACAGGCGTTGCAGGCGATCGAGTGCGTCGAGCAAATCCTCGGCGCTGTAGGTGCTGCTCGCGTCGCTGGGGCCGAAGCTGCTGATGCTGCGGGTGCCGCCCAGCAGAGGGGCTTGGCTGTCCTGCTTGCGGTATTCGCCGAGCAGGCTGGCCAGGCTGCTGAGCAGGGCGCCAGGGTCGCTGGGGGGCGGTCCGTCCAGGTCGTCGGCGCCGACGGGGGCCGGGGTGAGCCCCAGTGGAGTGTGTTTCTTCGGCGCGCTACTGCTGGCCTTTTTGTGTCGCGGGGTCGCGGCGCTGCGCTGGATGCTGTGCTTGAGGTTGGGCAGGACGCCGGCCTCGATCAGGCGTTGGTTGAGTTCGCCATAGAGCCTGTCCAGGCCGCGCATGACGTGCTGGTCGAACAGGCTGTAGAGGATCACCTTGATCTTCAATTCGAGGGGGCAGGGACTTAATGCGTCACGAAAGGCTTCGGCGATCACCCGCGGGCCGAACGGATTGCTCTCTTCGCTCAGCTTCTGGCCGTTGTTGAGCAGCGCCAGGCGCTGCTCCAAGGCGAACAGCGCCTGGGCGCAGCGGGCGTTGATCCGGCTGACCATGTTGGTGATCTGCAGGCTTTCCTCGTAATCCTCATTCTGCACCAGGGACATCCGCTCGGCGTCCACCTCGGCCTGCGGATCGAGGCGGCGGGCCCGGGGTTTTAGCTTGCCTTCGAAGAAGTCGGAGAAGCTGCGGGAAATCGTCTGGTGATAGCTTCGCTCGATTTGCGGGCGCAGCTTGCGAATCTCGCGCATGCTGTCGAAGAACAGGTTTTGCACCTGGTTGTTTTCGGCCTTCTCGGCGCACTCGAACAGGGTGTCGTCTACCTGGCTGAAGAGGCCGTTGAGGTGTTCGGCCAGATTGTTCATCAGCAGCTTGCGGCAGCTCTGTGCGACTTCGCCGAAGCGGGGCTGGATGCCGCGGCTGGCGAGCGTGCTGGGGGTGTTTGGCGGGGTAGTGGGCGGTTCCCGATTGCTCATGAACGTTCCTGGTCGAGTTCGTACGGCTATGGCGTCCTGCGGTCACTACCGCCTAGAAACATATAGCAGCCCAGTCGGCCACTGCAAAGCATTGTGGCGAAAGCATTTTGCGGGGCTTGACAGGGCGTCGTGGAGCCGTAAAATGGCGCGCCTCTGATGCGGGAAACGGCCAGTGCCGCCTCCAGCAGCAGAGTCAAGGAAGCGAGTCGTTCCGCGATAGCTCAGTCGGTAGAGCAAATGACTGTTAATCATTGGGTCCCTGGTTCGAGTCCAGGTCGCGGAGCCAATCCTTCAGCCGGGGTATAGCGCAGTCCGGTAGCGCGCCTGCTTTGGGAGCAGGATGTCGGGAGTTCGAATCCCCCTACCCCGACCAATTTTGGGTCGTTAGCTCAGTTGGTAGAGCAGTTGGCTTTTAACCAATTGGTCGTAGGTTCGAATCCTACACGACCCACCACTTCCCCCGTCCTCGTTTCGCCCGTCATCGAGAATGGCTCTCCAGCCCTCGAATGGCCTCATCCAGGCGTTCTAGGCGATCTGCGTCCACTGACTTGCTGCACATCAGGTAGCGCAGTTTCCCGGCCGGCATATCGCCCATCTGCACCGACGCCAGGCCGGCGCCATGCAAGTCGGCTTCATCGAGAATGAAGGGCAACTCCTGGCGGTCCACCAGGGTGTAGTCGATGCGCCCGGCCGCCAGCATGCGCACGTTCTGTATGGCCGTGGCGGTGAGGTTGCGCTGCGGTGCTCGCTCGATCAGTGGATCGAGATCGCCATAAGAGAATCCGTTGATCACGCCAATTCGCAGCGGGCCCTGCAGCAGCGCCGCTATGCCCGGGTGGCGCTTGATCTGTTCACTCATGGCGGTTCGCGTCAGCACGACCATGGGCGCATCCTGATGAATGGGCGCGGAGAACCAGGCGTAGGCGCTGCGCTCTGCGGTCTTGAACCAGCCGATCGAGCAGGCCGGCTCCAGGCTGTTGGCCAAGTCTTTGAGGATGCGCAGGGCCGGACGGAGCTCAAATTCGGCCTCCACACCGGCTCGCTGGAAGATCGAACGGGTCCGCTCCAGCAGAAAGCCGGCGGCCTCGCCGTCGGCGCTGTAGTAGTAGGGCGGCTTCTCGATGTAGTAGACCTTCAGCGGCGCTGCTGTCGCGTCCAGGGCAATCAGCAGGCCGCCGAGCAGGCAGAGAATATGGCGGCGCATGGCAAGCCTCTAGCGTGAAGCTCCAACCGCAGTGTAACTCAAATGGCCTCAATGCAATTTCAGCCGCGGCGCGGCGCTGCGGCCGATGCGGTCGCCGAGCATCAACAGCAGTGTGCGCAAGGGGCCGTATAGCGCCATCTGATGCATGCGATACAAGGACACGTAGAAGATGCGCGCCAGCCAGCCTTCGAGCATGACATTGCCGGTCAGGTTGCCCATCAGGTTGCCGACCGCGGAAAAGCGCGCCAGGGAAATCAGCGAGCCATAGTCGCGATAGCGGTACTCCAGCAGGGGTTGCCCGCCGAGACGCAGCTTCAGCGAACGGGCCAGCAGGGTCGCTTGCTGATGGGCCGCCTGGGCCCGCGGCGGCACGTTCAGCCCCTCTTTCCCCGGTTGCGGACAGGCGGCGCAGTCGCCAAAGGCGAAGATGTCGTCGTCCAGGGTGGTCTGCAGGGTCGGGCGCACCAGCAACTGGTTGATTCGGTTGCTTTCCAGGCCGTCCAGGTCCTTGAGCAGGGCGGGTGCGCGGATGCCGGCGGCCCAGACCTTGAGACTGGCGGCGATGCGCTGGCCTTGGCTGGTATGCAGGCCATCGGCCGTGACCTGGCTGACCGAGGCATTGGTCAACACAGTCACGCCCAGTTTCTCCAAAGTCTGGTGCACGGGCTGGGCGATGCGTTCAGGCAAGGCCGGCAATACGCGCGGTCCGGCCTCGATCAGGGTGATGCGCATGTTCTCCGGGCGGATGCGATCCAGCCCGTAGGCCGCCAGTTCGTGGGCCGCGTGATGCAGTTCGGCGGCCAGTTCGACGCCGGTGGCGCCGGCGCCGACGATGGCCACGCTGATCTGTTCGCTGTCCTCGCCGCCGCGCGCGTGGGCCCGCAGGTAGTGGCTGAGCAGCTGACGGTGAAAGCGCTCGGCCTGTTCGCGGGTGTCGAGGAACAGGCAGTGCTCGGCGGCCCCGGGGGTGGCGAAATCATTGGTAGTGCTGCCGACCGCGATCACCAGGCTGTCGTAGCCGAGCTGGCGCTCGCTCAGCAATTCTTCGCCATCCTCGTCGAGCGTCGCGGCCAGGGTGATGCGCTTGTTGTTGCGGTCCAGGCCAATCATGCGCCCGAGCTGGAATTCGAAGTGATTCCACTTCGCCTGAGCGACGTAGTTGAGCTCGTCATCCGAGCAGTTCAGCGAGCCGGCCGCCACCTCGTGCAGCAGAGGCTTCCAGATGTGGGTCAGGTTGGCGTCGACCAGGGTGATCTGCGCCTGGCCGCGCTTGCCCAGGGTCCTACCCAGGCGAGTGGCCAACTCCAGGCCGCCGGCGCCGCCGCCGACGACCACGATTCGATGGGACATGGAAGACTCTCACAAGACTTTAGGAAAAGGGTTGTGAGCTCGAGCGGGCGAGCGCAAGGCAGCTCATAGCACCAGTCGGCTCAGCAGGCGGCTCAGCAGGCCGAGGCCGGCCACGATGGTCAGGATGATCAGCAGCAGGCGCCAAGGCTTGAAAGGCCGGCGTTGAACTTGATGCTGGGGGGCGCTCAGGTACTGGTCGACGCGTGCTTGATCGTCTGGACTCAGGCGGCTGGGCATGGATACCTCGGTGGGTCGGGGAGCAGGCTCGCCCGCTCGGAGCGAGCCTGGAAATGCCGCTCATTCTAGCTGCTCGGCCGGCATGGGCTCAACGCAGACCCGGTCATCCAGGCGAATAATTCCGCCCTGCAGCACTCGGGCGGTAATGCCGCCATGTCCGCGCACGGCCTGAAAACAGCCCGGGCCCAGGCGCTCCTCGAGGCGCGCGCAAGGCTGACACCAGCCGGTGGTTTCCAGTAGCGCCTGGCCGATGCGAAAGCGCCGGCCCTTGAGGCTGAACAGGTTGATGCCGCTGACCGCGATATTGCGCCGCAACTCCTGAGGCAGCAGGGGTTGGTCGACCGGGCGACCGAGGAGGGCGCCGATCACCGCCAAATGCTCCCACTGTATGAGGGTGACCTGACGCGCGTTGCGCGGGCCCGGCCGGCTATGGTCGCCGGTCAGGCCCGCCTCGCGGCGCGCCTCCACCGCGTCGAGTTCGAGCATGGCGGCTCTCGCGGCGGGGCGCACGCCGATCCAGCGCACCTGGCCTTGCTGCGGGACCGCGGCCAACAGTTCCCCTAGTCTGCTCACAGGCTGATACCGACATCGAACAGCACGCTGCGGCCCAGATTGCCGCGCAGAAAGCCCGGGGCATCCGGATGGGCGAAGAGCACGCGGGCGAATGTCGGGCCGACCAGGGACAGCGAGCGCCAGCCTTGCCGAAGAAACTCGGTCGGCGGCGGAAAATGGCTGTTGAAGTCGGGAACCGCGCGCTTGAGATTGACGAACGCCACCAAATCCAACTCACCCAGGTCGAGCCCGCGTTCGCTGTAGTTATGCGCCTTCTTGCGCAGGGTGGGCGCCAGGCGCGCCTGCAGGTCGGCGGTCGGGATGCGTCGCGGTCTGGCTTCCCGGCGCACCAGTTGGCTGAGGGAGAAGGCACTGCGCCGGCGCTCCAGTTCGGCGCGCCACTCATCGTTCAGACGGCGCCCCTGATCCAGTACGAAAAACACCTCGAAGCAGGCCTCGCGAAAGAGCACGTCGGGCGGCTCCTGGTCGGCCACCGTGAATTCCTCCAGGCGGTGATCGATGTTGAGCGCTTGCAGCAGGCGCTGGCAGACCCAGCGCTCGCGCTCCCACTTGCGGGCGTTGGAGAGGAAGGCATTGGCTTGTTCGGCCTGATGGGTGAGCAGGCGCAGATAGTCGGAGTCGTCCATGGGCTCAGCTTAGCGCGCAGGCGCCGACGCTTGGTATCCCCTCTCGCCGAGGCGACCCGGTTCGGACAGGCGCCGCCGCGGTTGCAGCGCGCAGCGGCCGAGACACTTTGGGCAAGGGTGGCAGGCCCGTGTAGACTGATTTTTCCGCTGTCGATGCCGGGCCTTGCTTGCGCCATGATTGCAGCCGACCTGCTGTCCCCGGCCAGCCTGATCGCAGGCGGCCTGATTTACCTGCCGCTGCTGGTTTGGGCGTTGCTGCGCACGCCCTGGGTGTTGCTTATCAGTGATTTGCGGCGCCAGCACCTGCTGTTCGGCACAGTGCTGGGCCTGACGCTGCTCTGGCTGCTGCGCCGGGACTTCGATTCGGGGCTGTCCTACCACCTGATCGGCATGACGGTGGTGACCCTGCTGCTGGATTGGCCACTGGCGATCGTCGCCGGTGCGGCCGCACAGTTGGCCATCCTGGCTCTGGGCCTGCAGGATCCGGCAGCGCTTGGGGTCAACGGGGTGCTGCTGGTGCTGCTGCCGGTGCTGGTCACCGAGCTTTGTGCGCTGGGCGTCGAGCGGGCGAGACCGCGCAACCTGTTCGTCTACATTTTCTGCTGCGGTTTCTTTCCGGCGGCCCTGGTGGCCTTGCTTTGCGTGCTGCTCGGGCTTGGCCTGTTGTGGCAGGGCGGGGTCTTTGCGCTGCCGCCCTGGCTTTGGGACTTCGTCGGCTACCTGTGGCTGGTGATATTTCCCGAGGCCTTTGTCAACGGCATGCTGGTCACGGCGCTGGTGGTGTTCTGCCCCGACTGGCTGGAGACCTTCAACCGCACCCGCTATCTGTCGGCGCCCTGGCGTGACGAGCGTGGCCGCTATCGATGAGCGTCGCTCAGTGGGTGCGCGGCGGCAGGCTCTCGGAAAACAGGTCGTCTTCCAGTTCGTCGCCGGGGATGGCGTGGGCCTCCGAGGCCCAGGCGCCCAGATCGATGAGCTTGCAGCGATCGGAGCAGAAGGGCCGGTTGGGGCTCTGTGGGCCCCATTCGACAGGGGCGCCACAGGTCGGGCAGGCAACGATTGGCGAAGCAGTCATGGCCGGCCTCCTCGTAGGGTCAGATAGAAAGCGTGCAGGCGTTCGACCTCGGCGCGCAACCGCTCCAGGCTGCCATCATTGACCAAGACGTCATCGGCGTGGCGCAGGCGCTCCTCGCGCGAGGCCTGGGCCTGGAGAATCGCCTGCACCTGTTCGGCCGAGGCCTGGTCGCGGGCCATGGTGCGCTCAACCTGCAGTTGCTCGGGCGCATCGACCACCAGCACCCGCTGGGTCAGGCGATGCTGGCCCGACTCTATCAGCAGCGGAGACACCAGAATCGCGTAGGGCGATTCGGCGCGTGCCAGGTACTGGACGATCTCCGCGCCTATCAGTGGATGCAGCAAGGCCTCCAGCCAGCGCCGCTCATCGGCGTCGGCGAATACCCGGGCACGAAGGGCCGCGCGATCGAGTTGGCCATCGGCCTGCAGCAACTCGGCGCCGAAGTGTTCGACGATCTTGTCCAGCGCCGGGCGTCCCGGTTCGACCACCCAGCGCGCCGCCTGATCGGCGTCCACCAGGTGCACACCCAAGTCGACGAAGTGCTGGGCGACCGCGCTCTTGCCGCTGCCGATGCCGCCGGTCAGGCCGAGGATCCAGGGTTTCATGGGCGATAGGGTGCCTCGTGGCCGATGCGTGAGTAGAAGATTGTAATAGTCGAGGGCGGGCGCTGACCAATCCGGCGCGGAGCGCTCAGTGGCTCAGCGAAAGCCAACCACCTGCAGATAGCTGCTGGTGATCTGCTCGCCCCAAAGCAGGGCAATCCAGCCGGCGATCGCCAGGTAGGGGCCGAAGGGGATGGGCGTGCTGGTCTCGGCATTGCGCAGGCGCAGCATGATGACGCCAAGCACCGCGCCGACCAGCGACGAGAGCAAGATGGTCAGCGGCAGTATCTGCCAGCCGCCCCAGGCGCCGAGCATCGCCAGCAGCTTGAAGTCGCCATAGCCCATGCCCTCCTTGCCGGTCACCAGCTTGAACAGCCAGTACACCGACCACAGGCTCAGGTAGCCGGCCACGGCGCCCCAGAGGGCGTCCTCGAGGCTGACGAACAGGCCGAAGTGGTTGGCGATCAGGCCCAGCCACAGCAGTGGCAGCACCAGGGAGTCCGGCAGCAGCTGATGATCGGCGTCGATCAGGCTCATCGCCAGCAGGCC
>JBFHKK010000023.1:0-14155 GCA_041595475.1 Pseudomonas sp.
AGCAACAGGGTACGGATGTGCGAACCGTCGACATCGGCATCGGTCATGATGATGATGTTGTGGTAGCGCAGCTTCTCGATGTTGTATTCGTCGCGCCCGATGCCGCAGCCCAGGGCGGTGATCAGAGTACCGACCTCCTGGGACGAGATCATCTTGTCGAAGCGGGCCTTCTCGACGTTGAGGATCTTGCCCTTGAGCGGCAGGATCGCCTGGGTCTTGCGGTTGCGGCCCTGCTTGGCCGAGCCACCGGCAGAGTCACCCTCGACTATGTAGAGTTCGGAGAGCGCCGGGTCCTTCTCCTGGCAGTCGGCCAACTTGCCGGGCAGCCCGGCGATGTCCAGGGCGCCCTTGCGCCGGGTCATCTCGCGGGCCTTGCGCGCGGCCTCGCGGGCGCGGGCAGCGTCGATCATCTTGCCGACCACCGCCTTGGCCTCGTTGGGATTCTCCAGCAGGAAATCGGAAAAATACTTGCCCATCTCCTGTTCGACTGCGGTCTTCACCTCGCTGGAGACCAGCTTGTCCTTGGTCTGGGAACTGAACTTGGGATCGGGCACCTTGACCGAGATGATGGCGGTCAGGCCCTCACGGGCGTCGTCGCCGGTGGTGGAGATCTTGTGCTTCTTGGCCAGTCCCTCCTGCTCGATATAGGCATTCAGGTTGCGCGTCAGGGCCGAACGGAAGCCCGCCAGGTGGGTGCCGCCGTCACGCTGGGGAATGTTGTTGGTGAAGCACAGCAGGTTCTCGTTGAAGCTGTCGTTCCACTGCAGGGCGACTTCGACGCCGACGCCGTCTTCGCGTTGCACGTTGAAATGAAAGACCTGGTTGACCGGGGTCTTGTTGGCGTTGAGGTATTCGACGAAGGCGCGCAATCCGCCCTCATATTTGAACAGCTCTTCCTTGCCGGTGCGTTCGTCCTTCAGCAGGATGCCGACGCCAGAGTTGAGGAAGGACAACTCACGCAGGCGCTTGGCCAGGATGTCCCAGCTGAAGTGAATGTTATGGAAGGTTTCTTCCGAAGGGCGGAAATGAATCTGGGTGCCGGTGCCCTCGGTATCGCCCACCGCCGCCAGAGGCGCCTGAGGCACGCCATGCACATAGGTCTGCTCCCAGATCTTGCCACCGCGGCGAATGGTCAGGATCAATTCCTTGGACAGGGCGTTGACCACCGACACACCCACGCCATGGAGACCACCGGAGACCTTGTAGCTGTTGTCGTCGAACTTACC
Organism: Pseudomonas sp.; assembly: GCA_041595475.1. Classification (GTDB taxonomy): domain Bacteria; phylum Pseudomonadota; class Gammaproteobacteria; order Pseudomonadales; family Pseudomonadaceae; genus Aquipseudomonas. Next base: position 1,227 of record JBFHKK010000023.1, read on the forward strand.
GCCGGCATGCAGGACGGTCATGATCACTTCGGCGGCAGAAACCCCTTCATCCTTGTGGATGTCCACCGGAATGCCGCGACCGTTGTCACGCACGCTGACCGACTCGTCGGGATGGATGGTGATGGTGATCTCGCTGCAGTAACCGGCCAGCGCCTCGTCGATGGAGTTGTCGACCACTTCGAAGACCATGTGGTGCAGACCGCTGCCATCGTCGGTGTCGCCGATGTACATGCCTGGCCGCTTGCGTACGGCATCCAGGCCCTTGAGGACCTTGATGTTGTTGGAGTCGTACGTTGGGTTGTCGCTCATGCCTTCACTCCCGGTGATCTTGGGTCTGGGTGATAGCTCCATGTTCCACGTGGAACATGGTCACTGGCGTTTCCGTCTGCCAGCCTTCCCTTAACAATTCTTGATCTACACAGGTGATAAACACCTGGCAGTGCAAATCTTCCAGCAAGCGACACAGCGCCCGGCGGTGTCGTTCATCCAGTTCTGACGGCAGGTCGTCCACCAGATAGACGCACTGACCGCGCTTGGTCTGCTCGACCAAATGGCCCTGGGCGATGCGCAGGGCGCAGACAACCAACTTCTGCTGGCCGCGGGACAAGATGTCTGCGGCGTTATGCGCTCCGGTTCGCAAGCGCAAATCGGCCCGCTGGGGACCGGCCTGGGTATGCCCCAGTTGCTGGTCGCGAGCCAAGGAACCGCGCAGCACTTCCTCCAGTTGCCGCTCCTTGTCCCAGCCGCGGTAGTAGCTGAGCGTCAAGCCTTGCAGCTCGCATAGCTCACTGAGGACTCGCTCGAATACCGGTTTCAGGGACTGGATATAGGCACGGCGATAGCCGTCTATCTCGGCACTGGCCTGGCACAGTTCACGGTCCCAGGCGGCTTGCACGGCGGCGTCAAGTGTACCATGGCGCAGCCATGAGTTTCGCTGTCGCAGCGCCTTCTGCAGGCGCTGCCAGGCCGGCATGAAGCGAGGTTCCACGTGGAACACACCCCAGTCGAGAAACTGCCGGCGAACCTTGGGTGCGCCCTCTAACAGGCGAAAACTGTCCGGGTTGATCAACTGCAGCGGCAGTGTCTCCGCCAATTGCGCCACACCACGCACCGATTGTGCATCGATGCGAATCTGCAACTCGCCCTGGCGATCTCGGCAAACGCCGAGACTGTTAAGCCGGCCGTCGGGTAAACGGACCTGACCGAAAACCGTGCAGGCAGACTGCTCGTGCTGAATGACCGGCTGCGCCCGAGTGCTGCGAAACGAGCGCGCCAAACCGAGCAGATGAACAGCCTCGAGAAAGCTGGTCTTGCCGCTACCGTTGGCGCCGTAGAGGATGTTGATGCGGGGGGAGGGGGAGAGGGTTACCGGGTGTAGATTGCGCACCGCGGTAACCGTGACACGAGTGAGGGACATTCAAGGGTTACAGGCGCATCGGCATCACGACATAGGCCGAATCGTCATTGTCGGCTTCCTGGACCAGGGCGCTGCTGTTGGCGTCGGACAGGATCAGGCGCACCTGATCGGTGGTCATGACACTCAGCACATCGAGCAGATAGCTGACGTTGAAACCGATCTCCAGGCCGGCACCGTTGTAGTCCACCGCCACTTCTTCCTCGGCCTCTTCCTGCTCCGGGTTGTTGGCCTGGATTTTCAGCAGCCCGGATTCAAGCTGCAGACGAATCCCGCGATACTTCTCGTTGGACAGAATGGCCGTGCGGCTGAAGGCTTCTTTTAGGCCGAGGCGGTCGGCAACCACGAGCTTGTCGCCACCACGCGGCAGCACCCGCTCGTAGTCGGGAAACTTGCCGTCGACCAGCTTGGAGGTGAAGGTGAACTCGCCGGTGGTCGCGCGGATATGATTCTGCCCGAGGACGATGCTGACCTCGCCGTCCTGTTCGGTGAGCAACCGCGCCAGCTCCAGAATACCCTTGCGCGGCACTATGACCTGGTGCTTGCCATCCTGCTCGATGGCCGCCTCCATGGCGCACATGGCCAGACGATGGCCGTCGGTGGCCACGGCGCGCAGCACGCCACTCTGCACCTCGAGCAACATACCGTTGAGGTAGTAGCGCACGTCCTGCTGGGCCATGGCGAAACTGGTGCGCTCGATCAAGCGGCGCAACTTGCTTTGCACCAGAGTGAAGGTCTGAGAGCCGGGGCTCTCCTCCACCGACGGAAAATCGTTGGCCGGCAGGGTCGACAGGCTGAAGCGACTGCGCCCGGCCTTGACCAGCAACTTCTGTTCGTCGAGCCGAATGTCGATCAGCGCGTCGCTCGGCAAGCTCTTGCAGATATCCATCAACTTGCGCGCCGGCACCGTGATCTCCCCCGGCTCGGCCGAATCCTCGAGGGTGACCCGGCCGACCAGCTCCACTTCCAGATCGGTACCGGTCAACGACAACTGCTGGCCTTCGACCACCAGCAATACGTTGGACAGGACCGGCAGGGTCTGCCGGCGCTCCACTACGCCGGCGACCAGTTGCAGAGGTTTCAACAGGGCTTCGCGCTGGATGGTGAAATGCATGGTCTGGTCCCTTGCCTGGTGGTGCTGTCGATTAAGTGGTGAGTGTGCGCAGCAGGTTCTTGTAATCCTCGCGGATATCCGCGTCGGATTCTCTAAGTTCAGCAATCTTACGGCATGCATGCAATACCGTAGTATGGTCGCGCCCGCCGAAGGCGTCGCCGATTTCCGGCAGGCTGTGATTGGTCAGTTCCTTGGACAACGCCATGGCCACCTGACGCGGCCGAGCCACCGAGCGCGAGCGGCGCTTGGACAACAGATCGGACATCTTGATCTTGTAGTACTCGGCGACGGTACGCTGGATATTGTCGATGCTGACCAGCTTGTCCTGCAGCGCCAACAGATCCTTGAGCGATTCACGGATCAGTTCGATGGTGATGTCCCGACCCATGAAGTGGGAATGGGCGATGACCCGCTTGAGCGCACCTTCCAGTTCACGCACGTTGGAGCGAATGCGCTGGGCGATGAAGAAGGCTGCATCGTGGGGCAGCTCGACCTTGGCTTGGTCGGCCTTCTTCATCAGGATCGCCACCCGGGTTTCCAGCTCCGGCGGCTCCACCGCCACCGTGAGCCCCCAGCCGAAACGCGACTTCAGACGTTCTTCGAGGCCATCGATTTCCTTCGGGTAGCGGTCGCTGGTGAGAATCACCTGCTGACCGCCCTCCAGCAACGCGTTGAAGGTGTGGAAGAACTCTTCCTGGGAGCGCTCTTTCTTGGCGAAGAACTGGATGTCGTCGATCAGCAGCGCATCCACCGAGCGGTAGAAGCGTTTGAACTCATTGATGGCATTGAGCTGAAGGGCCTTGACCATGTCGGCGACGAACCGCTCGGAATGCAGGTAGACCACCTTGGCATTTGGATTTTTCTGCAACAGATGGTTGCCCACCGCATGCATCAAGTGGGTCTTGCCCAGACCCACGCCCCCATAGAGGAACAGCGGGTTGTAACCATGTTTGGGATTGTCCGCCACCTGCCAAGCGGCGGCCCTGGCCAGCTGGTTGGACTTGCCCTCGACGAAATTGTCGAAGGTAAAACTGCGGTTGAGGTAGCTGGTGTGCTTGAGGGCCCCCTCCACCTGGACCGAGCGTTCAACCCTCGGCGCTGGAACCGGGCTGTTGACCACGGCCGCACTCTGCACCGTCGTTGCTGGGGCGTGCAGCGCGTGCGGCGGCTCTGCACTGAGCGTAGCGCCGGCGTTGGCGGGCTGACTGCCGCCCTGTGCCGGCCCCGCGACTGCGCGGGTGGAATGCGCGCGCTTGCTGCCAATCAGCAGGGAAAGCGCAGGCGCCAGGCCATTTGCGCGTTCGCTGAGCAGTTCCAGCAGCCGATCCAGATACTTATCGTTGACCCAATCGAGCACGAATCGATTCGGCGCATACACGCGCAATTCATCACCCTGGGCTTCAACCTGCAGGGGACGAATCCAAGTGTTGTATTGCTGGGCCGGCAACTCATCGCGTAGAAGCTCCACGCACTGCTGCCAAAGTTCCACTGACACGGATATCCCCTGAACGTAGATGGTCGTCGATGCGAAAAACAGCCGGCATTGTAGCCCTCAGCGCCGCAGTTATCCACAAAAACAACCGGTAAATCGATTAAAAAACAACCAATTAGCGCAGACATCCACGACCATGGCGGCGCTCCGCCAAAGGTGTGGATAACAGCCCCCTGAAAGACCTGTGAAAGCCTGAGGAAAAGCCGGTAGGGCAAGCCACTGTGGATAGATAGACGATTGATCCCCAGCTACCCCCCAGGCGAGCCACAGTCGGAGCACCGCTTTACAACAGCTTTTTGAAGCGCCGTAAGCCGCGTGGTTCCGCCGTTACCGGCACTTATCAACAGCTCGCACGCCGACCATTTACAATCATCAATTCTATCCTTTTCTTATTCTTTTCTTTCTTTTCTATCTGCAATGCAAAAAACCCGGTTGGAAATTGACCCGGCTCCAGGCTTTCTCTACAATCGCCGGTCTCTTTGAACCGGGGCCATTCCGGGCCCGTTGTCGACCACCAGGTACCGCACCATGAAACGCACTTTCCAACCCAGCACCATCAAGCGCGCTCGCACCCACGGTTTCCGTGCCCGTATGGCCACCAAGAACGGCCGCGCCGTCCTCTCGCGCCGTCGCGCCAAGGGTCGCAAGCGCCTGACAGTCTAAGCATTCTGCCCGGTGGTGAATCGCGGCTTCGGCCGGGAGAAGCGCCTCCTCGCGCCCCGGCAGTTCAAGGCGGTATTCGATTCACCCAACGGCAAGGCGCCGGGCAAGTGCGTACTCTTGCTCGGCCGCAGCAACGGACTCGATCATCCCCGTCTTGGCCTGGTCATCGGCAAGAAGAGCGTCAAACTCTCGGTCGAGCGCAATCGCCTCAAACGCCTGATCCGCGAATCCTTTCGCCTCAACCAAGCACTCTTGGCCGGCTGGGACATAGTGGTGGTGGCCCGCAAGGGTTTGGGCGATTTGCAGAATGCCGAGTTGGTTGAGCAGTTCGATAGACTCTGGAAGCGCCTGGCTCGGCAAAAGGCCGCCGCCTCCAATGACCCGCCACGGCCACACGACAGTTCCCATGCGTAAACTGGCGCTCGCTTCCATCCAGTTCTACCGCTACGCCATCAGCCCCTTGATGGCCAGCCACTGTCGCTTTTACCCAAGCTGTTCCTGTTATGCACAGCAAGCCATCGAGCAATTCGGCGTGCTGCGCGGCGGCTGGTTGACCCTCCATCGTCTGTCCCGCTGCCACCCGTGGAACCCCGGCGGCTACGATCCGGTTCCTTCCGCCACTACCTCCCGTACCTCTTCGATGGCCGAATAATCATGGATATCCAACGTTCGATCCTGATCGTCGCCCTGGCAGCTGTGTCCTACATGATGGTTCTCCAGTGGAACCAGGACTACGGTCAAGCCGCCTTGCCCACCCCGAACAGCGCGACCAGCAGCACAGTGCCGGGACTGCCGGAAACCTCCGTCGTCACGGCCGGCAACGATGATGTGCCGACCGCGACGGCGGTCGACAGCGAGCCGACGGTGGCGCCCAGCCCGATCAGCGACGAGCTGATTCGGGTGACGACCGATGTCTTCGAGTTGGCTATCGACCCGCGCGGCGGCGATGTGGTGCAACTGCACCTGTTGCAGTATCCACGTCGCCAGGACAGACCCGACGTGCCCTTCCAGCTGTTCGACAACGGCAGCGAACGTCTCTATCTGGCGCAAAGCGGCCTGACCGGCGCCAGTGGTCCGGACGCCCGCGCTTCCGGTCGACCGCTGTACAGCAGCGCACAGTCGCACTACCGCTTGGGCGAGGATCAGGATCAGTTGGTCGTCGAATTGCGCTTCAGTGAGGCCGGTGTCGACTATCTCAAGCGCTTCACCTTCGAGCGCGGCCAGTACGATATCGATGTCGGCTATCAGATCGACAATCAGAGCGACAAGGCCTGGAGCGGCAACCTGTTCGCCCAACTCAAGCGCGACGATAGCGGTGACCCCTCCTCCAGCACCGCCACCGGCACCGCGACCTACCTAGGCGCCGCCCTCTGGACCCCCGAGAAGCCCTACACCAAGGTGTCGATGGGCGACATGGACGACCAGAAGCTGCGCAAGACTGTAGATGGCGGCTGGGTCGCCTGGCTGCAGCATTACTTCGTCACCGCCTGGATCCCCAGCAAGGATGCCAGCAACCTGGTGCAGACCCGCAAGGACAGCCAGGGCAACTACATCATCGGCTTCACCGGTCCGGCCCTCAACGTGCCGGCCGGTGACACCGCGCACACCAGCGCCACCCTCTACGCCGGCCCGAAGATCCAAGACAACCTCGAGGCCCTGTCCCCTGGCCTGGACCTGACCGTCGACTACGGCTTCCTCTGGTTCCTGGCCAAGCCGATATTCTGGGTCCTCGAAGCCATCCATGCCGCCCTGGGCAACTGGGGCTGGTCGATCGTGGTGCTCACCGTGATCATCAAGCTGGCCTTCTTCCCGCTGTCGGCCGCCAGCTACAAGTCGATGGCGCGCATGCGTGCGGTGGCGCCGAAGCTTCAGTCGCTGAAGGAACAGTACGGCGATGACCGCCAGAAGATGTCCCAGGCGATGATGGAGCTGTACAAGAAGGAGAAGATCAACCCGCTCGGCGGCTGCCTGCCGATTCTGGTGCAGATGCCGGTGTTCCTCGCCCTCTACTGGGTGCTGTTGGAAAGCGTGGAGATGCGCCAGGCGCCCTGGATCCTCTGGATCACCGACCTGTCGATCAAGGATCCGTGGTTCATCCTGCCGCTGATCATGGGCGCCACCATGTTCATCCAGCAGCAGCTCAATCCGACCCCGCCCGACCCGATGCAGGCGCGCGTGCTCAAGCTGATGCCGATCATCTTCACCTTCTTCTTCCTCTGGTTCCCGGCCGGCCTGGTGCTGTACTGGGTGGTCAACAACGTCTTGTCCATCGCCCAGCAGTGGTACATTAACCGCACGATCGAAGGTGCCGCAAAGGCCGCAAACGTCTAACGCACAGACGCTTTCTCGCCTTGAACAAGACGCCCCCGCCGAGGGGCGTCTTGCTATCGCCGATTCGGAGTCTCGGATGCCAGCAGCCCATGAAACCATCGCCGCCGTCGCCACCGCCCAGGGTCGCGGCGGCGTAGGCATCCTGCGGATTTCCGGCCCCAAGGCCAGCCAGATCGCCGAGGCCGTCACCCGGCGCAGGCTGCGCCCGCGTTACGCCCATTACGGCCCCTTCTACGACGGCGACGGCGAGCAGATCGATGAGGGCCTGGCGCTGTATTTTCCCGGGCCGCATTCCTTCACCGGCGAGGACGTTCTCGAGCTGCAGGGTCACGGCGGCCCTGTGGTGCTGGATCTGCTGCTGCGCCGTTGCCTGGAACTGGGTGCCCGTCAGGCCCGGCCCGGCGAGTTCAGCGAGCGGGCCTTTCTCAACGACAAGCTCGACCTGGCCCAGGCCGAAGCCATCGCCGATCTGATCGAAGCCAGCTCCGAGCAGGCCGCACGCAACGCCCTGCGATCGCTTCAGGGCGAGTTTTCCCGGCGGGTGCATGCCCTCACCGAACGCCTGATCAACCTGCGCATCTATGTCGAGGCGGCCATCGACTTTCCCGAGGAGGAAATCGACTTTCTCGCCGACGGCCACGTTCTGAACCAATTGGATGAGGTCCGCGAATACTTATCGACGGTGCTGCGCGAAGCCGCCCAGGGTGCGCTGCTGCGCGAGGGCATGACCGTGGTCATCGCCGGCCGGCCGAACGCCGGTAAATCCAGCCTGCTGAACGCCCTGGCCGGGCGCGAGGCGGCGATCGTCACCGAGATCGCCGGCACCACCCGCGACCTCCTGCGTGAACATATCCACATCGACGGCATGCCGCTGCATGTGGTCGATACCGCCGGCCTGCGTGCCACCGAGGATCAGGTGGAACGGATCGGGGTGGAACGCGCCCTCAAGGCCATCGGCGAGGCCGATCGGATCTTGCTGGTGGTGGATGCCACTGCACCCGAGGCCGCCGATCCCTTCGCCCTCTGGCCGGAGTTCCTAGAGCAGCGACCCGACCCGGCCAAGGTCACCTTGATCCGCAACAAGGCCGATCTGTCGGGCGAAGCCGTGGCCCTGGCCACGAGCAGCGACGGCCACGCGACCCTGAGCCTGTCGGCCAAATCGAGTGCCGGCCTGGAGCTGCTGCGCGAGCACCTGAAAGCCTGCATGGGCTACCAGCAGACCGCCGAAAGCGGCTTCAGCGCCCGCCGCCGGCACCTGGAGGCCCTGCGCCAGGCGGCTGCCTTCCTCGATCACGGCCACGCCCAGCTGACTCTCGCAGGAGCCGGCGAACTGCTCGCCGAAGACCTGCGCCAGGCGCAACAGAGCCTGGGTGAAATCACCGGTGCCTTCAGCTCCGACGACCTGCTCGGACGCATCTTTTCCAGCTTCTGCATCGGCAAGTAATACCCGCCTATTAAGCCACTCAGCTGGTTACTGCCCGGCCTTTTCCGCGGCGGAACGGCCCGGCTTTGCCTGAAGCAATCGATTGCCCCGCTGGCCATTTGCTCCCCCTGAGCTCTGTGGAAAACTGGCCCTGTGCCCGGTCGATAACCCCGTTTAAAGCCTTGTGATAAATCCTGCTGTAGATAACTGCCTGTTTCATCCACAGCCCATACACCCCCATCCAACAGGCTAAAGGCCCTGAACCCACAGGCTTTTGAAACACTCATAGCTACTATCTACGCGGGCTCCATGTGCTTATCCACAGAAAATGCTCCATACATAAATAAACATAAAAACAAAGCTTTATAAAATTTCATTCTTTTATTCTTTGTTTACCCAAGCTTTGCGCCGCCCTGCCACGACTGGCTATTTTTTGTGCAAAAGGCTTCTTTAGAGCCGGCTAACTCCCTATACTTGCCGGCTTTCCCGCTTTCACGGCACAACCCCTCCCATCGAAACAGGCACGAGGTGCGTGGTGGATTTCCCTTCCCGTTTTCAAGTGATAGTCATCGGCGGCGGCCACGCCGGCACCGAGGCTGCCCTGGCTTCGGCGCGCATGGGGGCAACGACCCTGCTGCTGACCCACAACGTGGAAACCCTCGGGCAGATGAGCTGCAACCCGGCTATCGGCGGTATCGGCAAGAGCCATCTGGTGAAGGAGATCGATGCCCTGGGCGGCGCTATGGCGGCTGCCACGGACCGCGGGGGCATCCAGTTCCGCGTGCTCAACAGCCGCAAGGGTCCTGCCGTGCGCGCCACACGTGCCCAGGCCGACCGCTTGCTGTACAAGGCCGCCGTGCGCGAAATCCTCGAGAACCAGGCCAACCTGTGGATATTCCAGCAAGCGGCCGATGATCTGATCGTCGAACAGGACCAGGTCAAGGGTGTGGTTACTCAGATGGGCCTGCGTTTTCTCGCCGATTCGGTGGTCCTGACCACCGGCACCTTCCTAGGCGGACTTATCCACATCGGCCTGCAGAACTACTCCGGCGGCCGGGCCGGCGACCCGCCGTCCATCGCCCTGGCCCAGCGCCTGCGCGAGCTGCCGCTGCGCGTGGGCAGACTGAAGACCGGAACCCCGCCGCGCATCGATGGGCGCTCGGTGGATTTCTCGCAGATGACCGAGCAGCCGGGCGATACCACGACTCCGCTGATGTCCTTCCTCGGCAAGCCCGAGCAGCAGCCACGGCAGATCAGCTGCTGGATCACCCACACCAACGCGCGCACCCACGAGATCATTGCCGCCAACCTGGATCGCTCACCCATGTATTCGGGGATGATCGAAGGCATAGGCCCGCGCTATTGCCCGTCGATCGAGGACAAGATCCACCGTTTTGCCGACAAGGACAGCCACCAGGTGTTTATCGAGCCGGAAGGCCTGACCACCCACGAGCTCTACCCCAACGGCATTTCCACCTCGCTGCCCTTCGATGTGCAGCTGCAACTGGTGCGTTCCATACGCGGCATGGAAAACGCCCACATCGTGCGTCCGGGCTACGCCATCGAATACGACTACTTCGACCCGCGGGATCTGAAGTACAGCCTGGAAACCAAGGTGATAGCCGGGCTGTTCTTCGCCGGGCAGATCAACGGCACCACCGGTTACGAAGAAGCCGGTGCCCAGGGCCTTCTGGCCGGCACCAATGCCGCGCTCCAGGCCCAAGGCCGGGAGCCCTGGTGCCCGCGCCGCGACGAGGCCTATCTCGGTGTGCTGGTGGATGATCTGATCACCCTCGGTACCCAGGAGCCTTATCGCATGTTCACCTCGCGCGCCGAGTACCGGCTGATCCTGCGCGAGGACAACGCCGATCTGCGTCTGACCGAGAAGGGCCGTGAACTGGGCCTGGTGGACGACGCCCGCTGGGCGGCCTTCGAGGCCAAGCGCGAGGGCATCGCGCGCGAGGAGCAGCGCCTGAAGAGCACCTGGGTGCGTCCCGGCACCCCCCAGGGCGACGCCCTGGCCGCGCGTTTCGGCACGCCGCTGGCCCATGAGTACAACCTGCTCAACCTGCTCAGTCGTCCGGAGATCGATTACGCCGGGCTGGTCGAGGTCACCGGGGGCGGCGCCGCCGATCCACAGGTGGCCGAACAGGTCGAGATCAAGACCAAGTACGCCGGCTATATCGACCGCCAGCAGGAGGAAATCGCCCGCCTGCGTGCCAGCGAGGAGGTCAAGCTGCCCGCCGATATCGACTATGCCGCCATTTCCGGGCTGTCCAAGGAGATCCAGCACAAGCTGGGCAATGCCCGGCCGCAGACTCTGGGCCAGGCGTCGCGCATACCGGGCGTGACGCCCGCCGCCATCTCCCTGCTGCTGATTCATCTAAAAAAACGCGCCGCCGGCGCTCGCCTGGAGCACAGCGCTTGATGTCGCCCGTCAACGCCCGTCATGCCGAGGAGCTGCTGGCCGGCGCCCGCCAGTTGGGCGTCGAGCTGACGCCCGAGCAGCAACAGCAATTGCTCGCCTACCTGGCCCTGCTGATCAAGTGGAACCAGGCCTACAACCTGACCGCGGTGCGCGATCCGGACGAGATGGTCTCGCGTCACCTGCTCGACAGCCTGAGCGTGGTGCCTTTCGTCGCCGAATTCGGCGACAGCTGGCTGGACGTTGGCAGCGGCGGCGGCATGCCCGGCGTGCCCCTGGCCATCGTGTTTCCGCAGCGGCATTTCACCCTGCTTGATTCCAACGGCAAGAAGACCCGCTTCCTGACCCAGGTGAAGCTGGAGCTGAAGCTGGCCAATCTGGAGGTTATCCACAGCCGGGTCGAGGCCTTCAGGCCGGCGCAGCCTTTTTCCGGCATCTGCTCGCGGGCGTTCAGCTCGCTCGAGGATTTCGCCAACTGGACCCGTCACCTGGGCGACGAAAACACCGCCTGGCTGGCGATGAAGGGCGTGCATCCGCAGGACGAGCTGCAGGCGCTACCGGCCGATTTTCGCCTGACCGCCTGCCAGCTGCTCAAGGTTCCCGGTTGCCAAGGTCAGCGCCATCTGCTGATACTGCGGCGCACGGTCTAGGAGGGAAGCCAGCATGGCCAAAGTATTCGCAATCGCCAACCAGAAAGGCGGCGTGGGTAAAACCACCACCTGCATCAATCTGGCCGCTTCGCTGGTGGCGACCAAGCGCCGCGTGCTGGTGATCGACCTCGACCCCCAGGGCAATGCCACCATGGGCAGCGGTGTGGATAAGCATGCCCTCGAGCATTCGATCTACGACGTGCTGATCGGCGAGTGCAGCCTGGTCGAGGCCATGCAGTTCTCCGAACACGGCGGCTACCAGCTGCTGCCGGCCAACCGCGATCTGACCGCCGCCGAAGTCGCCCTGCTGGACATGCAGCGCAAGGAGGGCCGGCTGCGCCAGGCCCTGGCCCCGGTGCGGGAAAACTACGACTACATCCTCATCGATTGCCCGCCCGCGCTGTCGATGCTGACGGTCAATGCGCTGGTCGCGGCCGATGGGGTGATCATCCCCATGCAGTGCGAGTACTACGCCCTCGAGGGCCTCTCCGACCTGGTCAACAGCATCCAGCGCATCGCCCAGGCGCTCAATCCGAGCCTGAAGATCGAAGGCTTGTTGCGCACCATGTACGACCCGCGTATCAGCTTGACCAACGATGTGTCCCTGCAGCTCAAGGAACACTTCGGCGACAAGCTCTACGACGCGGTCATCCCGCGCAACGTACGCCTGGCCGAGGCGCCCAGCTTCGGCATGCCGGCTCTGGTCTACGACAAGCAATCCCGGGGTGCCATCGCCTACCTGGCCCTGGCCGGCGAACTGGTTCGCCGCCAGCGGGCCGGCGCCCACACCGCAACCGCATAAGGAATACCGCATGGCCGCGAAGAAACGAGGGCTAGGACGAGGCCTGGATGCCCTGCTCGGGGGCACCAGTGTCAACGCGCTGCAGGAAGAAGCCGTCCGTGCCGATCGCCAGGAGTTGCAGCATCTGCCCCTGGAGCTGATCCAGCGCGGCAAGTACCAGCCGCGCCGCGACATGGATCCCACCGCCCTCGAGGAACTGGCCCTCTCGATCAAGGCCCAGGGGGTCATGCAACCGATTGTGGTGCGCCCGATCGATGGCAGCCGTTACGAGATCATTGCCGGCGAGCGGCGCTGGCGGGCCAGTCAGCAGGCTGGCCTGGAGCGCATTCCGGCCATGGTTCGCGAAGTGCCCGACGAAGCGGCCATCGCCATGGCGCTGATCGAGAATATCCAGCGCGAAGACCTCAATCCGATCGAGGAAGCCGTGGCCCTGCAGCGCTTGCAGCAGGATTTTCAGCTGACCCAGCAACAGGTCGCCGAGGCCGTCGGCAAGTCCCGGGTGACCATCAGCAACCTGCTGCGCCTGATCGGGCTGCCGGAGGAGATCAAGACCCTGCTCTCCCATGGCGATCTGGAAATGGGTCATGCCCGCGCCTTGTTGGGGCTGCCCGCCGA
>JBFHKK010000024.1:0-13812 GCA_041595475.1 Pseudomonas sp.
AACGGTGCCCTGGCCGGCCTGGTCGCCATCACCGCCGAGCCGCTGACCCCGGGCGCCATGCAGGCGACCCTGATCGGTGCCGTCGGTGGCGTGCTGGTGGTGTTCTCCATCCTCGGTCTGGACAAGCTGAAGATCGACGATCCGGTCGGTGCCATCTCGGTCCACGGTGTCTCCGGCATCTGGGGTCTGCTGGCGGTCTGCCTGACCAACGGTGAGGCCAGCCTGGGTGCGCAACTGCTGGGTATCGCCTGCATCTTCGCCTGGGTCTTCGTCGCCAGCCTGATCGTCTGGTCGATCATCAAGGCGGTCATTGGCCTGCGCGTCAGCGAGGAAGAGGAATACGAGGGTGTGGACCTGGCCGAGTGCGGCATGGAAGCCTACCCGGAGTTCACCAAGTCCTGATCCATCGGGCTTGCAACGAGGGCGCCTTAGGGCGCCCTTTGTTTTTTCCGACACCGCGCTAGAATGCGCGCCAATGGGTACCGGGCGGTCATGGCGCGCCCAGGGGCGTTCCCGTCGGCATCCGGAGCCGCCGACGGCCGGGCCAGGCATGGACGGTTGAATTTTTTCCCGAGCTGTACGAAAGCCTGTGGGCTTGGGCTATAACTAACCTGCTTTTGCAAGGCATGAGGTTGAACATGAGCGACGAAGAGCTGGAACAAGACGAACTGGACAGCGCCGACGAGGACGACGGCGAGGAGCTGGCGGCGGCCGACGACGGCGACGACAGCGGTGATGACGACGACGGCGTCGTGGCCCCCAGCAAGAGCAAGGGCAAGGCCAAGCCGGCGGTCAGCGTCGAGGAACTGCCGAGCCTCGAGGCCAAGCAGAAGGAACGCGAGGAACTGGCCCGGGCCATGGAAGAGTTTCTGGCCCGTGGTGGCAAGGTCCAGGAAGTCGAACCCAACGTGGTCGCCGACCCGCCCAAGAAGCCGGACAACAAGTACGGCAGCCGCCCGATCTAAGCGGCGAACGAATCAGCCAAGCCCGCCGCCGGCCTGACGCATAAGGTTCAGGCCGCTGAGCGTCGCGGGCGCCCTCGAAGATCCGATGCCGGGCCAGCCGGGATCGGATTTTTTATGCCTGGCACAAGCTGCCGGGCTGACCGCCGCAGCAGCCCTTGATCCCTGGCCAGGCGCCGGTGGTGAGAGGGGCCCGAGCTCAAACCCACCGCCTCGCCTCGCAGGCCGTCTACAGGTATTCGCCTTTGGCGCCGCCGATACGACCGTTGATCGTTCAGGCGGAATGCCTGGGGCGGCTGCCCTCGACAAGTCGGCCAACTGGCCCGGGCCCGCAAGGGGCGGGCGCCTTGCTGGCGAAATGCTGGCCAGTCTGAGGGGGCTGTCTGACGCAAAGGTCGCTCTGGCCGCCTCGGCGGATCAGCATGGGCAACGAAAGCCGGCTATACCTAAGAGGCGCCTTGGAGCTGCCTGGGGCAGGCATCAGGGCTGCGGTGGCCGTAGCGAACATTGCGCTGAGCGACGCCTGAGCATGGACACGAATTGCAGTTTATTCGGGGGATCTTGCAGGGATGCTGAAGAATTCTCGCTGGAACCTTAAGCAGCATGGGCTGGGTCTGGTCACCCTCGGTGCGGCCTTCCTGACCACTGCCCTGGTGCTGCTGATCCTGGTCCAGCACCAGCTTCAGCAGGAGCGCCAGCAGGTTCGCGAGCAGGGCCTCAGCCTGATCAGGACACTGGCGGCGATGCCCGCCGACAAGCTGATTCCGGAGTCCGGCCGCTGGGGCGTGCTGACCGCCATTCATCACAGCCTCAAGAACAGCCATTTTGCCTATATCGCCCTGAACGCCCCCGATGGCCTGGTGCTGGCCGAGCGTGCCGCCCCCGGCGTCGCCCCCGGGAGCCTCTCGGTGACCGCGGAGCCGGCCTCCTGGCACGGCAGGCGAGAGTTGCTGCTGGCTGATGGGCTGGGCACCGTCACCGAGTTCTATGCGCCCATTCTGGCGCAGGGCGAACTCAAGGCCTTGATCAGAATCGCCTTCTTCACGCCCAACCTCGGCAGTCTGTTTCCGCGCCTGCCGCTTTTCGCCGCCCTGGCCGCGCTGGTGCTGCTGCCGGCGGCGATCTTGCTGCTGTTGATCAGGCGCCAGCTGGCGCCGCTGTCACAGCTCAATCGGCAGATGGAGACGCTGCTCAAGCGCCCGGAGTTCGACGGCCAGCCGCTGGCCATGGAGGCCAGCGGCGAACTGCTGGTGTTCGCGCAGAACTTCAATCGCTATGTCGAGCAGACCCACCGGCAATTGGCCGATCGCGAGAAAGAGCGCCAGCAGTTGCTGTTGAGCAGCCAGATGAGCAATTTCCGCCATGCGCGCATTCAAAGCATCCTGCACGGCATCCCCGAGGCCCTGCTGGTGCTGGACCAGGCCGGCCGCATCAGTTTCGTCAACGACAAGGTTCAGAGCTATTTCGAGCTCGACGAGCCGGTGCTGGAGGGCAAGATACTGCGCGACTGGTGTCCCTACCAGGAGGTCGCCGCCTTCCTCAATCCCGCGCCCGGCGGCTACGCCAGCGGCGTCTCGCCCAGTTCGCTGGTGTTCAAGGTCCGCGACAATGCGGCGCGCACCCTGGAGCTGAGCCGTTTTCCACTGCTCTCACCGGGGGACAAGGAAAACATCTTCGGCACCCTGGTGGTGGGGCGCGATGTCACCGAGCTGTGGATGGCCAAGCACGAGCGTGGCGAGTTCGTCGCCCAGGTGGCCCACGAGCTGAAGACGCCGCTCAACGCACTGTCGCTGTACAGCGAAGCCATGCTCGGCGAGGAGGGACACTCGCCGGAGTTTCGCATCGATGCCTGCAATGTGATTCACGATGAGGCGCAGCGCCTGTCGCAATTGATCAACAACCTGCTGAACCTGAGCAAGCTGGAGAGCGGCGGGCTCAAGCCCGAGACCCAGCGGGTCCGCCTGCAGGACCTGTTGCACGACAGCTTCAGCCAGATCGTCAACGGCTGTCCCAAGTCGTCAGGGCTGCGCTTCGAGCTGGATATTCCGCAGGAGCTGAGCGCCCTGTCCGCCGACAAGGAGCTGTTGCGCATCGCCATCACCAATCTGCTGAGCAACGCGGTCAAGTACAACCGCCCCGGGGGGCTGGTCAGGCTCAGCGCCGAGGAAACCGAGGTGGCCATCAGCATCACCGTCGAGGACACCGGGCTGGGCATCAGCGAGGCCGACCAGGCGCGCATGTTCGACAAGTTCTATCGCTCCTCCGATCCGGCGGTGCAGGAGCGCAGCGGCCACGGCCTGGGGCTTTCCGTGGTCAAGGAGATCGTCGAGCTGCATCACGGCGTGCTCAAGCCACACAGCCGGCTCGGCGAGGGTTCCAGGTTCAGCCTGGTGTTTCTGAAGTCGACAGGGGTCGTGAGGGAGATGATCTAGTGAGCGCACGTGTATTGCTGGTCGACGATGAGCCGCATGTGCTCAGGCTGATGCGCCTCAAGCTGGAGGGCGCCGGCTACCGGGTGGAGACGGCCGGCAACGGCAAGGAGGGCCTGGCGAAACTGCAGCGCCAGCAGCCGGACATCCTCATCACCGATATCCAGATGCCGGAAATGACCGGCCAGGAGCTCTGCCAGTTCATCGCCAGGCACTACCCCGAGCGGGATTTCCTCATCGTATTGCTGACATCGCGAACCGAGATCGAGCACCGCCGCTGGTCGGCCGATATCGACAACCTATGGTTCGTGGAAAAGCCGGTGAGCATGCGCAAACTGCTTGACCGCCTCGCCGAGCACGCCCTGCTGCAAGCGAGGCCCGCATGAACAGCTCGACGAAGTTGATCGATTTCGCCCGCTACGACCGTTTTGCCCGGCAACAGTTATCCGAGTTGCATGCCTGGGTTCTGGCCGACCAGAGCGGCCGCCTGATCTACGCCACCTGTCCCGAGGAGAGCGCCCGCGCGCTTATCGGCGAGGCCGGCGCCCGGCCCGGCGAAGGCCCGGCGAGCGAGCGACGCTGGTCCGGCGAGATTCCAATCAGCGCCTGCAACAACGTCTTCAGCGGCCGGCTGCATTATCTGCTCGAGCGGCGCAGCGACGGCGGCGAGGCGATCATGCAGATGATCGCCGACTGCATCGGCAACGATTTGGCGCTGCACTGCGAATTGGACGCCATGGCCGACGAACTGGCCGAACGCTATGAAGAGCTGCACCTGATCTACGACACCGAGGACAAGGCCGCCTCCTTTCAGGAAGGCCAGCAGGCGCTCGCCGAACTGGTCGACAACTGCCTTGGTTACCTGGGGGTGGACGCGGCCCTGCTCTGGCTGCCGACGCAAAAGATCACGGTGCTCCAGCACAGTGCCGAACTGCCGCTCGAGAGCCAGTTGTCCCTCGACCTGAACGTCAAGGAGGCGATCCTCGGCGCCGTGCAGCGCGAGGCCGCTGCGCTGGTGGTCAACGGCCTGGCCGAGCGGCCCGACCTGGAGCTGGCCCGGCTGCTGCCCTGCAAGCTGTTGGCGGTGCCGGTGTCGAGCAACCAGCAGACCTGCCTCGGTGTGCTGGTGCTGCTCAACGGCTTGCAGAAGAAGGACTTCAGCAACAGCGATCGCGCCCTCATCGAAGCCATGGCGCGCAAGGTCAGCAAGCTGATTCACGCCCACTACGACGAACTGACCGGGCTGATCAGGCGCACGGGCTTCGAGCACTACCTGCGCCAGGCCCTCGCGGCATCGCGCTACCAGGGTCACAGCCACACGGTGCTGTGCGTCAACCTGGACAAGTTCAGCGTGATCAACGACACCCTGGGGGCGGCCGTGGGCGACCAGTTGCTCCAGACCGTCGCCGCGGTTTGCCAGCGCGAGATCCGCGACAGCGACAGCCTGGCCCGCCTGGACGGCGACACCTTCGGCCTGCTGCTGAGCAACTGCCCGCAGGGCCAGGCCCGGGTCATCGCCGAGCGCATCCTGGCGGCCCTGCGCCAGCTGCGGGTCGGCCAGAGCGGTCAGGAGTTCAACGTGACCGCCAGCATCGGCCTGGGAACCCTGGGCGCCGACGGTCGCGGGCTGGAGCCGCTGCTGGTCGGGCTCGACGTGGCGCTGCGCCTGGCCAAGGAGCAGGGCGGCGACCGCCTGCGCTGCATCGGCAGCGGCGATAGCGAACTGCAGAGCCGCGCCTCGGCGATGCAGTGGATCGCACGCCTTCAAGGCGCCGTGCGCCACGACAACTTCGAACTGCTGCTGCAGCCGATAGTGCCCTGCCGCAGCCTTGGCCAGAGCGCGGCTCACGGCGAGTTCCTGCTGCGCTACCGGCGCGATGACGGCACCCTGGTGTCGCCTGAGCACTTCATGCCGGCGGCCGAACACTACCACCTGATGCCGAGCCTCGATCGCTGGGTGGTGCGCCGTGCCCTGGCGCACATTGCCGGCTTCTCCGCGGCAGGCTGCTGGTCGATCAACCTGTCCGGCCAGTCGCTGGTCGAGGAGGGCTTCGATCAGGAGTTGGTCCGGCTGATCGGCGACAGCGGGGTCGATCCGACGCAGCTCTGTTTCGAGATCACCGAGACCTCGGCGATCGGCAATCTGGCGCGGGCGCAGCAACTGATCGGCAAGCTACGCCAGATCGGTTGCCGGTTCGCCCTGGATGACTTCGGCACCGGGCTGTCGTCGTTCACCTATCTGCGCGAGCTGGAGGTGGATTTCGTCAAGATCGACGGCTCCTTCGTCCGGCAGATCGCCGAGGACCCGGTCGCCCTGGCCATCGTCAGGGCCGTGCAGCAGGTGGCCGAAGGCATGGGCCTGGAAACCATCGCCGAATATGTCGAGAACGAGGCCATCAGGCGGCATCTGCTGGAGATTGGCGTCGACTATGCCCAGGGCTACTACTTCGGCCGGCCCGAGCCGCTGCCCCGGCAGCGCTAACAACGCGAGGAGACAGACCATGGACAGCCGTATCGTCGCCACGGGCGCCCCGGCCGCGGCCAGCGACAGCCCGGCCGCCGACGCCGCCTTTCAGGTGCCCCAGGTGCTGCACGCGAAGATGGGCGTCATCGCCTACCTGACCCCGGTCGGGCGGGTGCAGGACGCCGAGCTCCTGGCGGAGTTGCGGCGCTGTTCGATCGCCTGCCGCGAGCAGGGCGAATACCAGCAGGTGATCGATCTGTCCCGCGGCGGCACCCTGACCAGTGCCGTGCTGGAGCTGTTGCTCGACATTCAGGAAATGCTCGGCCCGCGCGGCGGCAGCCTGAGGGTGGCCAATGCCAGCGGGGTGGCGCGCGAGGTGCTGCGCTTCACCGGGGTGTGCGAATTGGTCGAGCTGGACGAGGCGCGGCCGCTCTGGGTGGCCTGCCACACTTCCGAGGCCGTGGCACGCCTGCCGCGGCTCGGCGACATCCTGCTCGAGCGCGGCCAGATCAGCGCGCAACAGCTCGAGGAGGTGATGGCCCTGCAGGAGCGCCTGGACAAGCGCATGGGGCAGATTCTGCTGGGCCGCGGCTGGGTCTCGGAGGTCCACCTGCTCGAAGCCCTGAGCGCCCAGATGGGCCTGCCCTTCATCGAACTGCGCCCGGGCCTGTTCGACCCGCACAGCGCCCAGCTGCTGGATGCCGCCACCTGCCTGCGACTGGGGGTGGTGCCGCTGTTCAAGCTGCGCGGCGAGTTGCTGATCGCCACCGCCGACCCCCAGGACATGCCCGCGCTGGACGAGCTGGAGGAGTTGACCGGCTTGCGCATCAGGCCGGTGCTGGCCTGCCGGGCGGCGATCGAAACGGTGATCGGCAACCTTCGCGCCGACAGCCAGCTGAACGACCTGGAGCTGATCGGCGACCTGGAGCAGGACCTCGAGGTGATGCAGTCGCCGCGCCCCGACGACTACGCCCTGATCGACGAGATGGCCCAGGGCAGCCCGGTGGTCAACATGGTCAACGCCATCATCCAGCGGGCGGTGCACGATGGCGTCAGCGACATTCATATCGAGCCGGGGCGCAACCACGCCAAGGTGCGTTATCGCATCGACGGGGTGCTCTATCAGGTGCTCGCGCCGCGCATGGAGCTGATCCCGGCGATCGTCTCGCGGCTCAAGGTCATGGCCAACCTGGACATCGCCGAGCGGCGTCTGCCCCAGGACGGGCGCATCCAGGTGCAGACCAAGGGCAAGGCGGTGGACCTGCGCTTCAGTTCGCTGCCGGGGCTGTACGGCGAGAAGGTGGTGCTGCGCGTGCTGGACAAGAACCAGTCGCTGCTCAACGTCAACAAGCTGGGCATGGCCGCGCCCAATCTGCAGGCCTACAAGCAGCTGCTCTCGCGCAGCTACGGCCTGATTCTGGTGACCGGCCCCACCGGCAGCGGCAAGACCACCAGCCTCTATGCGGCGATCAACGAGCTCAACAGCGTCGAGAAGAACATCGTCACCATCGAGGATCCGGTCGAGTACCAGCTCGATATCGTCAACCAGAACGAGGTCAGGGAACGCATCGGCCTGACCTTCGCCAAGCTGCTCAAGCACGTCCTGCGCCAGGACCCGGATATCGTCCTGGTCGGCGAGATCCGCGACCGGGAAACCGCGGAAATCGCCGTGCAGGCCGCGCTGACCGGGCACCTGGTGCTCTCCACGCTGCACACCAACAACAGCTGCGGCGCCATCACCCGGATGATCGACATGGGCATCGAGCCCTATCTGCTGGCCTCGGCCCTGGTCGGGGTGGTGGCGCAGCGCCTGGTCCGGCGCATCTGCCCCCACTGCAAGAGCCAGTATCTGGCCCCGGTCGAACTCTGCGCCCAGTACGGCTGGCCCCAGGACGGCACGGTCAAGCTGGCCCGCGGGCGCGGCTGCGAGAAATGCTACGACTCCGGCTACCGCGCGCGCCTGGGCATTCACGAGATCCTGCCGATGACCAACGCGCTGCAGCAGCTGATCGTCAAGAATCCCAGCCTCGACAGTCTGCAGCAGTACATGCGCGAGCAGCAGATCGCCTCGCTGTTCGAGGACGGCCTGGAACGGGTCAGGGGGCAGCTCACCTCGGTCGAGGAAATCGCCCGGGTGGTCAACAGCTAACGCCAAGGCGAGGAGACAGGCATGCCGCTATCGACAGTTGCCAGCGCCAAGGCCGCGCCGCAGGCGCTCCCCGGCGCGATGAGCGCGGCCGGTCGCCTGAGGGGCTGGTTGCAGCCCAAGGCGACGGCCCAGGACCGGATGTTCTTCACCGAGCAGCTGGCCCTGCTGCTGGAAACCGGCACCAGCATGCATGCGGCGCTCAACACCCTGGAGCAGCAGGCCGGCCATGCGGCCATGGGCGCCATCCTGCGCGACCTGGCCGGCCCGGTCGCCGATGGCCGCTCGCTGTCCCAGGCACTCGCCGGCCATCCGCAGCTGTTCAGCAGCACCTACGTCAACCTGGTCGCCGCCAGCGAGGAAGGCGGCTTTCTGCTGCCGGTGCTCGCTCGCCTGCTGGAGCATGACGAGAAACGCCAGCAGCTGCGCCGCACCCTGGTATCGGCGGCCTCCTATCCGCTGTTTCTGATCCTGTTTTCCCTGGCCGTGGTGGTGTTCGTGCTGGTGGCGGTGTTCCCCAAGTTCGAAGCCATGTTCGGCGCCATCCACGACCAGTTGCCCTGGACCACCCAGGTGTTGATGCTGCTCAGCGAACTGGTGCGCCACCAGTGGCCCTGGCTGGCGCTGGCCGGCGGCCTGCTCGGCGCGGGGGCCTGGTACCTGGCAGCGACGCCGCAGGGGCGCCTGTTTCTGGATCGCTGCAAACTCTCCGCACCGCTGATCAGCAGGGTCTATATTCAGATCTACATGGTGGAATCGCTACGCGTTCTGGGGATGTCGCTGGCGAATGGGGTGAGCGTGCGGGATGCCCTGGTCTCGACGCGCGATGTGGTCAACAACCGGCTGTTTCACGCCTTCGTCTGCCAGCTCGAGGAGCAGGTCAAGGAGGGTAATGGTCTGGCCATCGGCTTTCGCCGCTCGCCGCTGATTCCGGCGCTGGTGCAGCAGATGGTGACCACGGGGGAGGAGACCGGCAACCTGCCCAAGGTAATGGAGCGATTGGCGGGCTTCTACGAGCGGGAACTGAGCAAGCAGCTGGAGATGATTTCCCGGCTGGCCGAGCCGCTGATGCTGGTGGTGATGGGGGCGGTAGTGGGGTTGCTGGTGAGTTCCCTGATCCTGCCGATCTTCAAGTTGTCACAGGCCGTTCATTGAGGCTGCCCGGTGCGCCCTTGATGTGCGGTCGGCGGCTGGCCCGAGGGGCAGCCGCCAGAGGCTGAAAAGGAACGCAGAGGAACGCGCACGTGTTCGGCTGAGTCAGCGAATAGCAATAACAACAGAGTCGCGAGGTAAGGAAGATGTCCGGTATCAAACTAACCAAAGAGCGTGGTTTCACCCTGGTGGAGTTGTTGATCGTGGTGATCATTCTCGCCGTCCTGGCGGCGATCGTGGTCCCGCAGTTCGCCTCTTCGACGGACGATGCCAAGTCGGCCGCCGCCGACAGTTCCCTGAGCAATTTGCGCTCGACCATCGATCTGTATTACCAGCAGCATGGCAAATACCCGGCCGCGGTAACCGCGGCGCCGACCAAGTCCTGCAGCGGCACCGCCGGCTCCGGTGCGGCCGCGAGCCAGGACGCCTTCCTCTCCCAGCTGACGCTCTACAGCGATGCCAACGGCGGCACCTGCTCGGTGCTGGACGCCACCAACCACAAGTTCGGCCCCTATCTGAAGAAGTCGACCATGCCGGCCGATCCCTTCATGAACGTCTCGACCGTTCAGGTCGTCTCCACCGGTGATCTGAACATGGTCGCCAGCGGCACCACCGGCGGCTGGAAGTACGACACCCTCACCGGCAAGATCATCATCAACCACACCGACTACGACGACCGCTAAGTCGGTGACTGCCGATGCGCGGGGTTGAGGTCGGCAAGGGGCTGACCCTGATCGAGTTGCTGGCGGTGCTGGCGATCCTGGCGGCAGCGGCCCTGGTGGCGCTGCCCGGGCTCTCCGCCGGCGACCCGGAGCGGCTCGAGCGGGGCGCGGCCGAAGTCGCCGCGGCCCTGCGCTTCGCCCGGGCCGAGGCCCAGCGCACCGGCGTCGAGCACGGCGTGGACCTCAACACCGCTACCCAGTTGCTGCGCCTGTTCCGGCTCGACGGCGCGAGCCCGCCCCAGCCCGTTTACGACGTGCGCCACCCGCTGGACAAGAAGCTCTACCAGCTGCAGTTCGGCGCCGCGCCCCTGCTCGAAGGGGTGAGCCTGCAGAGCGCCCAGTTCAGCTACCAGGGCATGGCCGCGGCACGTGCCTCCGTGACCTTTCTCGCCGGTGGCCAGCCGTTTCATAACGACGCCGGCAGCCGCCGGCTGCTCAGCAGCGGCACCGCCACCCTCGGCTACCGCGGGCATCAGCGCAGGGTTCAGGTCACGCCGCTCACCGGCCGGGTGACGCTGCAATGAGGCGCGCGATGGGCCGCCTGCGCCGTTCGCAGCGCGGGCTCAGCTATGCCGAGTTGCTGGTGGCCAGCGCGCTTATCGCCGTCAGCCTGCTGCCGGCCATGCAGGCCCTGCACGGCGGCGCCCAGGGCGCCCAGGGCCATGCCCGCGACAGCCTCGACCGGCTGTTGCTGGAGGCCAAGCTCGAAGCGGTGCTGGCCAGCCCCTTCGCCGATCTGGCCGCGGCCGCCACGGCCGCCGGCAGCGGCACGGTCGCCAGCAGCTATTCCGACAGCGTGCCCAGCGGCGACGGCCGCACCCTCAACCGTCAGGTGTTTCTGGCCTTCTACGACGGCGACAACGCCGACGCCGACAACAATCCCTTCACCGGCGCCGATCCCGGGCTGCTCTGGGTGCGGGTGAGCATCGCCGGCAGCGCCCATGAATTTCAGAGCCTGACGCGGCAATGAGGCGCGCGCCCACCCGGCTCCCGGCGGCGCCTGCGGGCCGCCCTGGCAGGCGCCGAGCGGCCGGCTTCAGCCTGCTGGAACTGCTCCTGGCCCTGACCATCGCCGGCCTGTTGCTGGCCGGCCTGGCCGGGGTGGTGGGCAACAGCCTGCAGGTGCAGGCCCAGGCCCAAAACAGCAACGCCCTGACCCGCCAGGCACGCTTCGCCCTGCAGCGCATGAGCGCCGCCGTGCAGGGCTCGCGGCGCCTGCTGCTGCCGCTGGCGGACAACCCGGCGACCAACTGGCCCGAGCACATCCGCATGGAAAGCGTGCCGGCGCAGCCGCCCCAGGGCAGCAGCCTCAAGGCGACCGCGGTGCTGGCGCTGACCCTCGACCCGACCCTGGACCTGGATGGCGACGGCTGGGCCGATGCCAACAACGACAAGGACTTTCTCGACGTCAACCGCAACGGCGTGCGCGACCCCGGCGAGCCGGAGCGCATCGATGAAGACCCGAGCTTCGACCATACGCGCGACGGCGCGCCGGGCCTGATCGGCATCGACGACGACGGCGACGGCCTGGTCGACGAGGGCCCCAGCGCCCGGGACAACGACGAGGACGGCCGTGAGCAGGAGGACTGGATCAACGGCCTCGACGACGACGGCGATGGCGCGGTCGACGAAGACTTTCCGGCCGACATGAACAAGGACCAGCAGGCCGGCGTGCTCGGGGTGGACGACGACCTCGACGGCCTGATCGACGAAGGTTCGCCGCCCGACGACGACGAGGACGGCCTGAACGACGAGGACCGGCTCGATGCGGTGGTCTTCTACCTCAAGGGCTCCGACCTGATCGAGCGCCTGCCGGCCTGGGTCGACAGCAACGGCGACGGCCAGGTCAACGGCGCCGATTTCAGCGAGAGCGTGATCGCCGGCTCGGTCAGCCATTTTCGCGTCGAGCGCATCGCCCTGCCCGGGGGGCGGGCGCTGCTGCTGGACCTGACCCTGGAGCTCAGCGGCAGCGACGGCCGGCGGGTGCGCCTGAACACCCGCCAGCGCCTCGGAGCGCGGCTATGAGGGCGGGCCAGCGCGGCTACGTGCTGCTGGTGGTCATGGTGACCCTGACCCTGGTGGCCGCCATCGGCCTGCAGCTCAGCCGCCAGAGCGGCCTGGACAGCGCCATGGCCCGCGGCGAGGCGGCCTCGGCGCAGTTGCGCTACACCGCCGAGGCCGGCCTCAACCATGGCCTGTGGCGGCTCGAGCAACTCCCGTGCAGCGCCAACCCGAGTCTCGCCAGCAGCGCCTTCGGCACGCACAGCTACAGCGTCAGCGTCAGCCCCGTCAGCGGCTCGCCGGTGAACGTCAGCGCCACCGGGGTGCTGGCCGATGGCGCGAGTCTGCGCATCAACCGCGAGCGCCTGCGCCGCTACGACTTGCCCGGCAGCCCGCTGGTGCTGCAGCCCGACGCGGCCCAGGGCAAGGACACCTTCCTCTACCAGTGGAAGAACACCTGGAACTACGGCGCCTCGGCCAACCTGGATGCCGGTGACAATGGCTGGGACAGCAAGTGGCGGACGCTGCTGCAGTTCGACCTCAGCGCCATTCCGGCCGGCTCGCGGGTGATCTCGGCCACCTTGGCGCTCTACCAGACCAGTCCGGCGATGGGCCCCGGGCCGCTGGGCGTGCGCCGGGTCACCTCGGCCTGGAACGAGGGCGCCAACACCGGCAGCAGCGGCACCGGCGCCACCTGGCAGGAGCGCTCGCCGGGCGTGACCTGGGCCACGGCCGGCGGCGACCTGGACGCCACTCCTTTCGCCAGCACCCAGGTCAACGCCAGCGTCGGCTGGTTCAGCTGGGACATCACCCGCCTGGTGCGCAGCTGGGTGGCCGCCGAATACCCCAACCATGGTTTGGCCCTGGTGCACGAGGCGGCCTGGGCCAGCGGCCGCTTCGCCAGCAGCGATCATGGCGAGCCGACCCTGCGGCCCAAGCTGACTGTCAGCTACGCCTGCGAGTGCGGCCAGAGCTGCGGCCCCCTGACCACGCCCAAGCCGACCGTGCTGCTGGTGGTGCCCGAGCCGGCGGCGCTGGATGCCCAGGACGGTGCGCGCAAGGCGCTGATCGAATCCTGGGGCTACCAGGTCAGCCTGATGGACGACGACGCCAGCCAGGTGGGGTTCGACCAGGCGCTGGCGAGCGCGAAGGCGGTCTACGTGAGCCAGCAGGCGAGCAGCGCCGGCCTCGGCTTGCGGCTGCGCAACGCGCCTGTGGGGGTGGTCAACGAGCGCGGCGCCCTGGCCGCCGATCTGGGCCTGTCGGCCAACCACAATGCGGTGGCGGCGCGCAACAGCATCAACGTGCTCAACAACAGTCATTTTCTCACCGCGCCCTGGCCGCTGGGCTCAATCGCCATCACCCAGTCCAACCAGCCGATGGGAACTATCAGCGGCCAGAAGGGACCGGGCCTGACCATCCTGGCCGACGCCATGCCCGCGAACGTTGATCAGATGCTCTCGGTGGTCGATGGCGGCGGCGGCCTCTACGGCGGCGGAACCGCCCCGGCGCGGCGCGTGCAGCTGCCCTGGAGCGCGCCGGGCTTCGATTTCAAATCGCTGAACAATCAGGGCGAGGCTCTGGCCCGGCGGGCCGTCGACTGGGCCGCCGGCAACGAGGCCTTGCCCCCGGGCGGCTCGGGCAAGCTCACCCTGGTACCCGCGGCAGACAGCTATATCCGTGAGGGCCTTGTTCACAACGCCGGCACCGATGTGCTGCGCAACGGTCGCAGCAACGGCGCCGGTCGGCCGTTTCACAACCTCCTGCGCTTCGATCTGGGCGCCGTGCCGCCGGGCTCGCGGATCAATTCGGCGACCCTGCGCCTGTTCGCCCGCACGCGCAGCGGCAGCGACCCCTTCAACATCAAGGCGCACCGCGTCACGCAACACTGGACGGAAAGCGCCGTCACCTGGACCCAGGCCGATGCCACCACGGC
>JBFHKK010000025.1:0-13766 GCA_041595475.1 Pseudomonas sp.
GCCGCAAGGTGTGAGAGTTCGAGTCTCTCCGTCCGCACCATCTTTGTTTAGCCTTCCCTCCCGATTGCCGCCTGCACCCAGGGTGACTTCTGCCATGTGACCCTCTAGAATGCAGGCCCTTGATCTGGGGCCGGAAACGGCCGGCTTATGTCTGTGCAACGAGGAATATCCATGCAAGTTTCTGTTGAAAGCACTTCTGCTCTTGAGCGCCGTATGACCGTCGGCGTCCCCGTCGAGCGCATCGAGACTGAAGTCAACAAGCGTCTGCAGCAGACTGCCCGTCGCGCCAAGGTGCCCGGCTTCCGTCCCGGCAAGGTGCCGATGAGCGTCATTCGCCAGCGCTACGAGGCCTCGGCGCGTCAGGAAGCTTTGGGCGATCTGATCCAGGAAACCTTCTACGAGGCGGTCGTCGAGCAGAAGCTCAATCCCGCAGGCGCGCCGGCCGTCGAGCCCAAGCCTTTCGAGAAGGGCAAGGATCTGGAGTACGTTGCCACCTTCGAGGTGTTCCCCGAGTTCCAGGTGCAGGGTCTCGAGTCGATCGCAGTCGAGCGCCTGCAGGCCGACGTGACTGACGCCGACGTCGACAACATGCTGGAAATCCTGCGCAAGCAGAACACCCGCTTCGAGACCGTCGAGCGTGCGGCCGAGAGCGGCGATCAGCTGAATATCGATTTCGTCGGCAAGATCGACGGTGAGGCCTTTGCCGGTGGCTCGGCCAAGGGCACTCAGTTGGTGCTCGGTTCCGGTCGCATGATCCCGGGTTTCGAGGATGCGCTGGTGGGCGTCAAGGCGGGCGAGGAGCGGGTGATCAACCCGACTTTCCCGGAGAACTATCAGAATCTCGATCTGGCCGGCAAGACTGCCGAGTTCAGCGTGACCGTGAACAGCGTATCCGCGCCGCAGTTGCCTGAGCTCGATGAAGACTTCTTCGCCCTGTTCGGGGTCAAGGATGGGGGGCTCGAAGGCTTCCGCGCCGAAGTGCGCAAGAACATGGAGCGCGAGCTGCGCCAGGCGATCAAGTCCAAGGTGAAGAATCAGGTCATGGACGGCTTGCTCGCCGCCAACCCGATCGAGGTGCCCAAGGCGTTGCTGGGCAACGAGGTTCAGCGTCTGCGGGTGCAGGCCGTGCAGCAGTTCGGTGGCAACATCAAGCCGGAGCAACTGCCCGCCGAGCTGTTCGAAGAACAGGCCAAGCGTCGCGTTGCCCTGGGTCTGATCGTGGCCGAGGTGGTCAAGCAGAACGAGCTCAAGCCGGACGAGGCGCGGGTGCGCGAACTGATTCAGGAGATGGCTTCGGCCTATCAAGAGCCCGAGCAGGTGGTGGCCTGGTACTACAAGAACGACCAGCAGATGAACGAAGTGCGTTCGGTTGTGCTGGAAGAGCAAGTTGTAGATACTGTTTTGCAGAAGGCCAACGTGACCGATAAAGCGGTTTCTTATGAAGAGGCGGTCAAGCCGGCGGAAGCGCCCAAGGCTGAGTGATTCTTCCCCTCGTTCGAACACGCCATAAGCCAGCCTCAGTGCTGGCTTATGCGCATTTGTGACATGACTATCTAGGGAGCGAGCGCAAGACATGTCCCGCAATCCTTTTATGCAACACATGCCCGACATCCAGGCCGCCGGCGGCCTGGTGCCGATGGTGATCGAGCAGTCGGCCCGCGGCGAGCGCGCCTACGACATCTACTCGCGCCTGCTCAAGGAGCGGGTGATCTTCCTGATCGGTCCGGTCGAGGATTACATGGCCAATCTGGTGGCGGCCCAGTTGCTGTTCCTCGAGGCCGAGAATCCGGACAAGGACATCCACCTGTACATCAACTCGCCCGGTGGCTCGGTCACCGCCGGCATGTCCATCTACGACACCATGCAGTTCATCAAGCCTGACGTGTCGACCATCTGTATCGGTCAGGCCTGCAGCATGGGTGCCCTGCTGCTGGCGGGCGGGGCTGCCGGCAAGCGCTATTGCCTGCCGCATTCGCGCATGATGATTCACCAGCCATTGGGCGGTTTTCAGGGTCAGGCCTCGGACATCGAGATCCATGCCCGGGAAATCCTGACCATTCGCGAGCGTCTGAACAAGATTCTGGCCGATCACACCGGTCAGCCGATCGAGGTGATCGCCCGTGACACCGACCGCGACAACTTCATGAGCGGTGAGGATGCGGTCAAGTATCGCCTCATCGACCAGGTGTTGAGCAAGCGTCAACTGGCGGGCTAAACGGCTCGCGCAGTATCTGGCGAGCCTGTTCGGGCTGCTGAGCGGGCTTGAAAATGCCCGCATTTGCCTTCATCTTGTGTTTCAAGCCTACCGTATTGGATTGATCGAATGACTGATACCCGCAACGGCGAGGACAACGGCAAGCTGCTCTATTGCTCCTTCTGCGGCAAGAGCCAGCACGAAGTACGCAAATTGATTGCCGGTCCCTCCGTGTTTATTTGTGACGAGTGCGTCGACCTGTGCAACGACATCATCCGCGAGGAGGTGCAGGAAGCCCAGGCCGAAAGCAGCGCGCACAAGCTGCCTGCGCCCAAGGAAATCAGCGCCATCCTGGATCAATATGTGATTGGTCAGGAGCGTGCGAAGAAGGTCCTGTCGGTAGCGGTCTACAACCATTACAAACGCCTCAATCAGCGCGATCGCAAAGAAGACGTGGAACTGGGCAAGAGCAACATCCTGCTGATCGGGCCCACGGGTTCGGGCAAGACCTTGCTCGCCGAAACCCTGGCGCGATTGCTTAATGTGCCCTTCACCATCGCCGATGCCACGACCCTGACCGAGGCGGGCTATGTGGGCGAGGACGTCGAGAACATCATTCAAAAACTGCTGCAGAAGTGCGATTACGATGTGGAAAAGGCCCAGATGGGCATCGTCTACATCGATGAAATCGACAAGATCTCGCGCAAGTCCGACAACCCGTCCATCACCCGTGACGTGTCGGGGGAGGGCGTTCAGCAGGCGCTGCTGAAGTTGATCGAAGGCACGGTCGCCTCCGTGCCGCCCCAGGGCGGCCGCAAGCATCCTCAGCAGGAGTTTCTGCAGGTCGATACGCGCAACATTCTGTTTATCTGCGGCGGCGCCTTCTCCGGGTTGGAGAAGGTTATCCAGAGTCGTTCGGCCAAAGGCGGCATCGGCTTCAAGGCCGAAGTGCGCAGTACCGATCTGGGCAAGAAGGTCGGCGAGTCCCTGCGCGAAGTCGAGCCGGACGATCTGGTCAAGTTTGGCTTGATTCCCGAATTCGTCGGCCGCCTGCCGGTGATTGCGACCTTGGACGAGTTGGACGAGGCGGCCCTGGTGCAGATTCTGACCGAGCCGAAGAACGCCCTGACCAAGCAGTACGCCAAGCTTTTCGAGATGGAAAGCGTGGAGTTGGAGTTCCGTCCTGATGCGCTCAAGGCGGTGGCGCACAAGGCCCTGGAGCGCAAGACGGGCGCCCGCGGGCTGCGTTCGATCCTGGAAGGCATCTTGCTCGATACCATGTACGAGATTCCTTCTCAGTCTGCGGTGAGTAAGGTGGTCATCGATGAGAGCGTTATCGATGGTTCCTCACAGCCCCTGTTGATCTACGAGAACAGCGAGCCGCCCGCCAAGGCCGCGCCCGACGCCTAGCCTTGTGTGACACATCTAGAAAGCGAGGGGGCCTGCGGGCCCCCTCTGCTTTCCGGGCGTTAGTCCTTGTTTTTTGCGGGACCTACCCCCATCTTAGGGGCAAGGGTTTTCCCATCTGATCACGGCCCCAGGGCCGCCGTAGGGCCGAAATCATGAATACAACCATCGAATTGCCTCTCCTGCCGCTGCGCGATGTGGTGGTTTATCCGCATATGGTGATACCGCTGTTCGTCGGCCGGGAGAAATCCATCGAGGCGCTCGAGGCGGCGATGAAGGGCGAGAAGCAGATTCTGCTGCTCGCGCAGAAGAACCCGGCAGACGATGACCCCGGTGAGGAGGCGCTCTATCGGGTGGGCACTGTGGCCACGGTACTGCAGTTGCTCAAGTTGCCCGACGGTACGGTCAAGGTGCTGGTCGAGGGCGAGCAACGCGGTCGGATCGAGCGCTTCATCGAGGCTGACCGGTATTGCAGCGCCGAGGTGCAGCTGATCGACGAGGTCGATGCCGCCGATCGTGAGTCGGAGGTCTTCGTTCGCAGTCTGCTCAGTCAGTTCGAGCAATATGTGCAATTGGGCAAGAAAGTGCCTGCCGAGGTGCTCTCCTCGCTCAACAGCATCGATGAGCCGAGTCGTCTGGTCGACACCATGGCCGCGCATATGGCGCTGAAGATCGAGCAGAAACAGGAAATCCTCGAGATCACCGAGTTGCCGGCGCGGGTCGAGCATGTGCTGGCGCTGCTGGATGCCGAAATCGATCTGCTTCAGGTCGAAAAACGGATTCGCGGCCGGGTCAAGAAGCAGATGGAGCGCAGCCAGCGCGAGTACTACCTGAATGAGCAGATGAAGGCCATTCAGAAGGAGTTGGGCGACATCGACGAGGGCCACAGCGAACTGGACGATCTGGCCAAGCGGATCGAGAAGGCGGGCCTAAGCAAGGAGGCCTACGACAAGGCCCATACCGAACTGAACAAGCTCAAGCAGATGTCGCCGATGTCGGCGGAAGCGACCGTGGTGCGCACCTATATCGACTGGCTGGTGAATGTTCCCTGGAAGGCCCACAGCAAGGTGCGCCTGGATCTGGCGCGAGCCGAATCGATTCTCGATGCCGACCACTATGGCCTGGAGGAGGTCAAGGAGCGCATTCTCGAATATCTCGCCGTGCAGAAGCGGGTCCGCAAGATCAAGGGGCCGGTGTTGTGCCTGGTGGGGCCGCCCGGGGTCGGCAAGACCTCGCTGGCCGAATCCATTGCCCATGCGACCAACCGCAAGTTCGTGCGCATGGCGCTGGGCGGGGTGCGTGACGAGGCGGAGATCCGCGGGCACCGGCGCACCTATATCGGCTCGATGCCGGGTCGCCTGATTCAGAAGATGACCAAGGTTGGCGTGCGCAACCCGCTGTTCTTGCTCGATGAGATCGACAAGATGGGGCAGGACATGCGTGGCGATCCGGCTTCGGCGCTGCTCGAGGTGCTCGACCCGGAGCAGAATCACAATTTCAACGACCATTACCTGGAGGTCGACTACGACCTCTCGGATGTGATGTTCCTCTGCACCGCCAATTCCATGAACATTCCTGCACCGCTGCTCGATCGCATGGAGGTGATTCGTCTGCCCGGCTATACGGAAGACGAGAAGGTCAATATCGCGATCAAGTACCTGGCGCCCAAGCAGATCCAGCTCAATGGCCTGAAGAAGGGGGAGTTGGAGTTCGACGAAGCGGCGATTCGCGACATGATCCGCTACTACACCCGCGAGGCCGGGGTGCGCGCCCTGGAGCGCCAGATTGCCAAGGTCTGTCGCAAGGCCGTCAAGGAGCATGTGCGCGAGAAGCGCTTCAAGGTATTGGTCACAGCCGATGCCCTGGAGCATTTTCTCGGCGTGCGCAAGCACCGCTATGGTCTGGCCGAGCAGGAAGATCAGATTGGCCAGGTGACCGGGCTGGCCTGGACCCAGGTGGGGGGCGAACTACTGACCATCGAGGCGGCGGTCGTGCCCGGCAAGGGGCAACTGATCAAGACCGGCTCGCTGGGCGATGTCATGGTGGAGTCGATCACCGCGGCGCAGACAGTGGTGCGCAGTCGCGCCCGAAGCCTGGGGGTGCCCCTGGACTTCTACGAGAAACGTGACATTCACATCCACATGCCCGAAGGCGCGACGCCCAAGGACGGTCCCAGCGCCGGTGTCGGCATGTGCACGGCGCTGGTGTCGGCCCTGACGCAGATACCGGTGCGTGCGGACGTGGCCATGACCGGTGAAATTACCCTGCGCGGCCAGGTGCTGGCGATCGGTGGATTGAAGGAAAAGCTTTTGGCGGCCCATCGAGGTGGGATTAGGACAGTTATCATTCCCGAAGAGAATGTCCGCGACTTGAAGGAGATTCCCGAGAACATAAAGCAGGATCTGCAGATTAAACCGGTTAAATGGATTGACGAGGTCCTGCAAATTGCGCTGCAATACGCCCCGGAGCCCTTGCCTGATGCGGCTCCCGAGCTGGTTGCAAAGGATGAAAAGCGCGAGACTGATCCCAAGGAGCGAATCAGCACGCATTAGCCGGCGGGCTTTCTTGACACCTTTTTAGGGCCCTTGCTATAAAGCGGCCCTTATCGTGTCGGCAGGCCAGCCAGCGTCCGCTTTGCTTACACTAAAAATCAAGAATCAAACTCAACAGATATTAAGGGGACTTATAGTGAACAAGTCGGAACTGATCGATGCCATCGCTGCATCTGCTGATATCCCAAAAGCTGTTGCTGGCCGTGCGCTGGACGCGGTGATCGAATCCGTTACCGGCGCGCTGAAGGCGGGTGACTCCGTTGTGCTGGTTGGTTTCGGCACCTTCGCCGTGAAAGAGCGTGCCGCCCGCACTGGCCGCAATCCGCAGACCGGCAAGCCGATCAGCATCGCCGCGGCCAAGATCCCCGGTTTCAAGGCCGGCAAGGCTCTGAAAGACGCCGTCAACTAAGCGTCTTTCGGGCTCT
Source organism: Pseudomonas sp. (assembly GCA_041595475.1). Lineage (GTDB taxonomy): Bacteria > Pseudomonadota > Gammaproteobacteria > Pseudomonadales > Pseudomonadaceae > Aquipseudomonas. Next base: position 6,579 of record JBFHKK010000025.1, read on the forward strand.
GCCCGACAGGTCGGTTGCAGACCGATCTGGCAGCGAACTGGTAATCGAGTCGAGTAGTTCAGACCCCGTTGGGACCTCGGCGTCGAATACGGCCAAGTTCGCGAGTTACGAGAAGGCGCATCCTAGGATGCGCCTTTCTTCTATCCGGATATTACCCATGCCGCACGATCGCCGATTGCTTCGCGGTCGTTCTGGGGGACCCATGCTGCAGAACATCAGAGACAATTCGCAGGGCTGGATTTCCAAAACCATTATCGGCCTGATTGTCGTGTTGCTGGCGCTGACCGGAGTCGAGGCTGTTTTCACCGGTACCAGCAACAGCCAGAACGCCGCGGAGGTCAATGGCGAGAAGATCACCCTGACCGAGCTGAACCAGTCGGTCGAGATGCAGCGGCGCCAACTGCTGCAGCAACTGGGCCGGGATTTCGATGCCTCCTTGCTCGATGAAAAGCTGCTGCGCGAGGCGGCGCTCAATGGCCTGATCGAGCGGGCGCTGCTGCTTCACGGCGCCCATCAGGCCGACTTCGCCTATTCGCAGCAGGCCCTCGACCAGATCATCCTGAGCACACCGGAGTTTCAGGTGGATGGCCAGTTCAGCGCCGATCGTTTCGATCAGGTGCTGCGCCAGATGGGCTACACGCGGCTGCAGTTCCGCGAGATGCTCAAGGAAGAGATGCTGATCGGCCAGCTGCGTGCCGGTCTGGCTGGCTCGGGTTTCGTCACCGACGCCGAAGTGGAGGCCTTCGCCCGGCTGGAGAGGCAGACCCGCGATTTCGCCACCCTGACCCTGCCCGCCGATACGGCTGCCGTGCAACTGAGCGATGAAGACGTCAAGGCCTTCTACGAGGCCAATGCCAGTCAGTTCATGACTCCGGAGCAGGTGGTGCTCGAGTATGTCGAGCTGAAGAAGGAGGCCTTCTTCGACCAGGTTGAGGTCAGCGACGAGGAGCTGCAAAGCGCCTACGAGAGCGAGATCGCCAACCTGGCTGAGCAGCGCCAGGCCGCCCACATCCTCGTCGAGGTCGGCGATGATTTGAGCGAGGAGCAGGCCAAGGCCAAGATCGAGGGTCTGCAACAGCGTCTGCAGCAGGGTGAGGACTTTGCCAGCCTGGCCAAGGAGTTTTCCGATGATCCGGGTTCTGCCGCCGAGGGCGGCGATCTGGGCTATGCCGGCCCCGGAGTCTATGATCCGGCCTTCGAGGAGGCGCTCTTCGCGCTCAAGACCTCCGAGATTTCCGCGCCGGTGCGCAGCGAGTTCGGTTGGCACCTGATCAAGCTGCTCGGGGTTCAGGCGCCCGAGGTGCCGAGTTTCGCCTCGCTGAAGGATAAGCTGGAGCGCGATCTGAAGGCCCAGCGGGTGGAGCAGCGCTTCGTCGAGGTGGCCAAGCAGCTGGAGGATCTGGCGTTCGAGGCTTCCGATCTGGCGCAGCCGGCCCAGGAGCTGGGGCTGGAGGTCAAGACCAGTGCGCCGTTCGGCCGTGACGGCGGTGAAGGTCTGACGGCCAACCGTCAGGTCATTCAGGCGGCGTTCAGCGCCGACGTGCTGGAGGATGGCAACAACAGCGCGGCGCTGGAGCTGGACCCCAGCACCATGGTGGTCGTGCGAGTCAAGGAGCACCTCAAGCCCAAGCAACTGGCCTTGGAAGCAGTGGCCGCGGACATTCGCAGCCAGCTCACCCAGCAGCGTGCGAGCGAGATGGCCAGAGCCAAGGGCGAGGAACTGCTGGCTGCGCTGCGTTCGGGCGAGACTTCGCCCGGGCAGATGCCGCAAGGCCGCGATTGGCAGGTGGTCGAAGCGGCGACACGCAATCAGGAGGGCGTTGAGCCGTCGATTCTGCAGCAGGTGTTCCGCATGCCCAAGCCGGCCGCCGAAGGTCAGCCGAGCTTTGCCAGTGTCAGCCTCGGCAACGGCGACTACGTAATCGTCCGCCTGACCGGGGTCAATGAACCGCAAGAGGCCCTGGCCGACGAGGAAAAAGCGGCCTACCGGCGCTTCCTTGCTTCGCGCAATGGTCAGGAAGATTTCGCCGCCTATCGCAGGCAGCTTGAGGCGAACGCCGATATCGAGCGCTTCTGAGCTAGGGACTGATAGGCCCTCGATGGACCAAGCCGATGCCCCGGGGACCCGGGCATCGGCTTTTTTCTATGCGGGCCAGTTGCACAGAAGGGCGCCGTGCGCCATTGTGGGGCGCCGCAACGGACAACCGCCGAGTCGGCCGCATTCGCAGCTGAACCCCTGAGCAGGAGAGCGCGCAGTGACTGCGCTTTCTTGGGGGCGGGATGCCTTGAGCGCCAGAAGGCCCGTCCCTTGCTTGTGGCAATGCAGTGTGTGCCCCGGCGCTACCGAGTCCGGGTTGATTCGTCGGCAAAGCCACTCCTTTGTCCGGCCGCTTCCGGTGAAAGTGAGCCGGGTATTTTGGCGAGAATGGAATAACGATGACTGCGGATCCCTTGCTGACGCTGTTTCTCCCCGTGGCGCTGGGCATCATCATGCTCGGTCTCGGCCTGTCCCTGACGCTGGCGGATTTCGCCCGGGTGGTGAAGTTTCCCAAGCCGGTGCTGATCGGCCTGGGCTGCCAGATCCTGCTGCTGCCGCTGGCCTGCTTCTTTCTTGCCAAAGGCTTCGACCTGGAGCCGGCACTGGCGGTCGGGCTGATGCTGCTGGCGGCCTCGCCGGGCGGCACCACGGCCAACCTTTACAGCCATCTGGCTCACGGCGACGTGGCCCTGAACATCACCCTGACGGCGGTGAACTCGGTGATTGCCATCCTCACCATGCCGCTGATCGTCAATCTTTCGCTGCTCTACTTCATGTCCGGTGACCAGGCCATCCCGCTGCAGTTCGGCAAGGTCCTGCAGGTGTTCGTCATCGTCCTCGGGCCGGTGCTGATCGGCCTGGGCGTGCGGCGGCGCTGGCCGGCATTTGCGGCGCGCATGGAGAAACCGGTCAAGCTGATTTCGGCCCTGTTCCTGCTGCTGATCGTGATGCTGGCGGTAGTCAAGGACTGGCAGACCTTCGTCGACTACGCGCCCGTGGTCGGCGGGGCGGCGCTGGCGTTCAATCTGCTGAGTCTGGCGGTGGGGTATTGGGTGCCGCGCCTGTGCAATCTGGATCTGCGTCAGGCGGTGGCCATCGGCATGGAGATCGGCATCCATAACGGCACCCTGGCCATCGCCCTGGCGCTCAGCCCCATGTTGCTGAACAACCCGACCATGGCCATTCCGGCGGCCATCTACAGCATCCTGATGTTCTTCACCGCAGCGCTGTTTGGCTGGTGGGTCAACTATGCCCATGGCCCGCAACTGGCGGTTCGGGTTGGCTCGGGGCACCCGGCGCCGCAGGGCGGTGGCGAGGCATCGGCCTGAGCCTCAGGCCGTGTTCCAGGTGAGAATGGCCAGGGTCAGCAGGCCGGCCAGGATGCCCCAGAATGCCGAGCCGATGGATAGCAGGCTCATGCCCGAGGCGCTGACCAGAAAGGTGATCAGCGCCGCTTCGCGCTCCTTCGGCTCGCTCATGGCCTGGGTCAGGCCGCCGATGATGGAGGCGAGCAGGGCCAGGGCAGCGACTGACAGAATCAGCGCCTTGGGCAAAGCGTTGAACAGGGCGGCCAGGGTGGCGGCGAAGACTCCGGCGATGCCGTAGAAGACCCCGCACCAGAGCGCGGCGGTGTAACGCCGAGCCGGATCCTCGTGGGCCTCGGGGCCGGCGCAGATCGCCGCGCTGAGTGCCGCCAGGTTGAGGCCGTGGGCGCCGAAGGGGGCCAGCAGGATGGAGCCGCCGGCGGTGACCTTGAGCAAGGCCGATGCCGGCACCTGATGGTAGCCATTGGCGCGCAGCACGGCCATGCCCGGCAGATTCTGCGAGGCCATGGCGACTATGAAGAGCGGAACGCCGAGGCTGATGGCGCTGGTCAGGGAGAAGCGCGGTGTGGTCCACACCGGGATGGCCAGCTGCAGCTCGAAGCCGGAGAAGTCCAGCAAACCCAGTGGTCCGGCCAACAGGCAGCCGACCAGCAGCGCGGCCAGCACCGCGTAACGCGGCAGCAGTCGCTTGCCCAGCAGGTAGGCCAACAACATCGCCGTCACCAACAGCGGCTGTTGCTCGGCGGCGCCGCAGATCTCCAGGCCTATCTTGAACAGCACCCCGGCCAGCAACGCCGCGGCGATAGAGGCGGGGATGCGGCGCATGATGCGATCGAAACTGCCGGTAAGCCCCACCAGCACGATCAGGAGCGCACAGAGAATATAGGCACCTATCGCCTCGGCGTAGGCGACCCCAGGCAGGCTGGTGACCAGCAGGGCCGCGCCCGGTGTCGACCAGGCCACCATCACAGGCGCGCGGTAGTGCAGCGACAGGCCTATGCAGCACAGGGCCATGCCGATCGACAGGGCCCAGATCCATGAGGAAATCTGCCCGCTGGACAACCCTGCGGCCTGACCGGCCTGGAGCATCAACACCAGGGAACTGGAATAGCCGGTGAGCATGGCGATGAAGCCGGCTACCAGGGTGGAGGCGCTGCTGTCGGCCAAGGGCCTTAGCTGGGCCCGGGGCGCCGCCGGGATCACAGGGCTGCCTGGACGTCGCTGAGTACCGGATACAGCGAGGCGACCAGCAACAGGGCCATGCCGAGATTGAAGGCACGCAGCGCCAGCGGCCGGTTCAGCCATGTGCGCAGCAGGCTGCCGGCCAGGGTCCAGAGACCCACGCTCGGGCAGTTGACCAAGGCGAACAGGGCGGCGATCAGCAGAACATTGCTGACAAAGCCATCCTGGGGTGTGTAGGTAGTGATGGCGCCTATGGCCATGACCCAGGCCTTGGGGTTGATCCACTGGAAGGCGGCGGCCTGGAGAAAGCTCAGCGGCTGGCCGCGTTCGCTGCCGCTGCTGTCCGGGCTGCCGGCTACGGCAATCTTCCAGGCCAGGTACAGCAGGTAGGCCGCGCCCAGATAGCGCAGCGCCAGGTACAAGGGCGGCAGCCGCTCGAACAACTGCCCCAGGCCCAGGCCGACCGCCAGCACCAGCACCATGAAGCCCAGGCTGATGCCCAGCATATGGGGCAGGCTGCGGCGCACGCCGAAGTTCACTCCCGAGGCCAGCAGCATCAGGTTGTTCGGCCCCGGCGTGATCGAGGTGACGAAGGCGAAGAGGATGAAGGCGATCAGCAGTTCGGCGGTCATGCGCGGCGCTCCAGGCAGGTGCTTGCCAGACTAGGCGCAGGTCGAGCGGCAGTCGCGGTACAGCGGCGCAGCCAATGGCCGGTACAGTCGGATCGACCCTTGCGGCTGGCGGTACAGTTATGCCGCGCCGCAGTCCTCGGGCGAGGCCGGATCCAGGCTGTTGCCGAGGGTCTGGTTGACGCTCAGCCAGCCTTGGAAGGCGCTTTCGCCGGCCTCGCTGAAGGCCCGCTGCAGCAGCCTCGCCTGCTCGCGGCGCAGGGACCGCTCCAGCTTGGCGCCCTCGGCGGTGAAACCGAGCAGGCGCTTGCGCTTGTCGTCCTCGGCGGCGACGCTTTCGACCAGATGCATTTCCAGCAACTGGCGCAGCGGCGTATTCAGGGCCTGCTTGCTCACCCCTAGATAGCCGAGCAGCTGCTTGACGCTCAGGCCCGGGTAGCGGGCGATGAAGAACAGGATGCGGTGATGTACCCGGGACAGCCCGCGGCGCGCCAGCATCTCGTCGGCCTTGGCGGTGAACGCCTGGTAGCCGAAGAAAAACGCCTCCATGGCAGCCTGCTGAGTGGTCGGGTTTTTAAGGTCAAGCATATTGACGTATCCGCGCGGGGCGTCGTAATTTCGGTCAAGAAGTTTGACTTATTTTTCCCTGCCTCAGCTAGCGGTAATCTCCATGGCCTTGTCCGAACGCGTCGCCCGCCTGAAAAGCTCTCTGATTCGTGAAATCCTCGCCGCGGCGCAGCGTCCGGAGGTGATGTCGTTCGCCGGCGGTCTGCCCGCCGAAGCCATGCTGCCCAAGGTCGATTGGCAGGCGATGCCGGCGAGCATGGGCCAGTACGGCATGAGCGAAGGCGAGCCGGCGCTGCGCGAGGCCATCGCCGCCGAGGCCCGCGCCCTGGGCGTGCCCTGCCAGGCCAGCCAGGTGCTGATCGTCAGCGGCTCGCAGCAGACCCTGGACCTGGCCAGCAAGCTGTTCATCGATCCGGGCACCGAAGTGCTGCTGGAGGCGCCCACCTACCTGGCGGCGCTGCAGGCCTTTCAGCTGTTCGGCGCCCGCTGCATCGGCGTGCCCCAGGAGGCGGACGGCCCCGAGTTGGGCGCCCTGCGCCAGCGTCTGGAACAGCACAAGCCGGCCTTCGCCTATCTGATTCCGACCTTCCAGAATCCTTCCGCCACCCGCTACAGCGAGGCCAAACGCGATGCCGTGGCGGCCTTGCTGGATGAGTTCGGCGTGACTTTGCTCGAGGATGAGCCCTATCGCGAGCTGGTGTTCGATGAAGGCGTGGCCACGCCCATCGTCAGCCGCCTGCGCAAGGCCAGCTGGATCTATACCGGCACGGTGTCCAAGACCCTGCTGCCGGGCCTGCGGGTCGGCTATCTGATCGCCACGCCAGACCTGTTTCCCTTCCTGCTGCGGTTGAAGCAGTCGGCGGATCTGCACACCAACCGCATCGGCCAGTGGCAGGCGCTGCAGTGGCTGGGCAGCGAGCAGTACCGCGGCCACCTGGCCGAACTGCGCGCCTTCTACCGCATTCGTCGCGACGCCATGCAGGCGGCGCTGCTGGAGCACTTCGCCGAGCTGGCCGACTGGCAGCTTCCCCAGGGCGGCTTGTTCTTCTGGCTGACCCTCAAGCAGCCGCTGGATACCCGCACCTTGCTGGATGCGGCCCTGGCCGAAAACGTCGCCTTTATGCCCGGCGAGCCCTTCTTCATCGAGCCGGACGCCCATCCGGGGCATCTGCGGCTGAACTTCAGCCATGTCGCGCCGGAGCGCCTGGGCGAGGGGCTGAGGCGGCTGGCCGGGGTGATTCGCCAGGCGCTGGCCGCCCGCGCCGCCTGAGCGGCGAGGTGACGGCGGGCCAGGTGCAGGACGCTTTCTAGGTCGGGAGGAAAACCCATGCTCAAGGTGTATGGCGATGCCCGCTCGGGCAACTGCTACAAGGTCAAGCTGCTGCTGAGCCTGCTGGATCAGGCCCATGAGTGGGTACCGATCGACATCCTCAAGGGCGAGACCCAA
>JBFHKK010000026.1:0-13279 GCA_041595475.1 Pseudomonas sp.
AACTGCATCTGTTCGCGCAGCTTCTTGTCCAGGGCGCCGAGGGGTTCGTCCATCAGCACTATGTCCGGGGCGAAGATCAATGCCCGGGCCAGGGCCACGCGCTGGCGCTGGCCGCCGGACAACTGCCCCGGGTAACGGCCGCCGAAGTCCTGCAGTTCGACCAGGGCCAGGTATTCGTCGACCTTGGCGCGGATCTCGTCCTTGGGCCATTTGCGGATCTTCAGCGGGTAGGCCAGGTTCTCGCGGATGCTCATGTGCGGGAACAGCGCGTACTGCTGGAAGACCATGCCGATGTTGCGCTGATAGGGGGCGATGCTGGTGACCGAGCGGCCGTTGATGAGGATCTCGCCGCTGGTCACGTCCTCGAAGCCGGCGAGCATCATCAGGCAGGTGGTCTTGCCCGAGCCCGAGGGGCCGAGCAGGGTGATGAACTCGCCCTTGGCCACGTCGAGGTTGAAGTCCTTGACCACCAGCGTCTTGTGGTCGTAGGTCTTCTTGACCTTGATGAATTGCAGGAACGGTTTCTCGCCGGTCCGCTCAGCCATAGCCTTCCCCTAATGCCCTGTTCGCCCACTGGGTGACGCGCGCTCCGCTGTCGGTCGGCGCTTGTCTTATAGATAGTCGATCGCGCAAAGAACGCCAGCGGCCAGGCCGGCGGCAATCGACTTGCGCCTAAGCCTAGTTGAGCTTGGTGGTTATGCGAGCGGCTTGCAGCGAGCGGTGCGGGCCGGGGGGCGCCGCCCGGTTGTCAGCTGTTGGGCAGCAGGCGGCAGGTCAGGCTCTTGATGTAGCGGGTCTCGGCGATGGCCGGGTGCACCGGATGGTCGGGGCCCTGGGCGCCGCGCTCGAGCAGCTGGATGTTGCGGTCGAGGTGGCGGGCGCTGGTCAGCAGGATGTTCTGCAGGTCGTCCTCGGGCAGGTGCATGGAGCAGCTGGCGCTGACCAGAATGCCGTCCTTGTTCAGCAGGCGCATGGCCTGCTCGTTGAGTCGGCGGTAGGCCGCCTCGCCGTTTTTCAGATCCTTCTTGCGCTTGATGAAGGCGGGTGGGTCGGCGATCACCACGTCGAAGCGCTCCTCGGCGGCCTTGAGCTCCTTGAGCGCGGCGAACACATCGCCTTCGACGCAGGCGACCCGCTCGGACAGGCCGTTGAGCGCGGCATTGCGCTCGACGCCGTCCAGAGCGAAGCCGGAAGCGTCCACGCACATGACCTCGCTGGCGCCGAAGGCGGCGGCCTGCACGCCCCAGCCACCGATGTAGCTGAACAGATCGAGCACCCGCTTGCCCTTGACATAGGGCGCCAGGCGCGCGCGGTTCATGCGGTGGTCGTAGAACCAGCCGGTCTTCTGCCCCTCGATCACCGGCGCCTCGAATTTCACCCCGTTCTCCTCCAGGGCGACCCACTCCGGCACCTGGCCGTAGGCGGTCTCGACATAGCGCTCCAGGCCCTCGGCATCGCGTGCCGAGGAGTCGTTCTTGAGCAGGATGCCGGTCGGCTTGCAGACCTGGATCAGGGCGGCGAGCACTTCATCCTTGTGCCGCTCCATGGTCGCCGAGGCCAGCTGCACCACCAGAATGTCGAAGAAGCGGTCGACCACCAGCCCCGGCAATAGGTCGGCGTCGCCATACACCAGGCGGTAGCAGGGCGCCTCGAACAGGCGCTCGCGCAGCGACAGGGCGACGTTGAGCCGGTGCACCAGCAGCGACTTGTCCAGCACATGCTTGAGGTCGCGCGACAGCAGGCGTGCGCAGATCAGGTTGTTCGGACTGACCGCCACTATGCCCAGCGGCTTGCCGCCGGCGGCCTCGAGCACGGCCTGGTCGCCGGCCTGGAAGGCGCTCAGCGGGCTGGCGGCGACATCGATCTCGTTGCTGTAGACCCACAGGTGGCCGGCGCGCAGGCGGCGGTCGGCGTTGGCTTTCAGGCGCAGGCTGGGCAGGGTCATGGGCGCTCTCCGGAAAAAAGAGCGGGATTATAGCCCAGCCGACGGCCTGCACGGCGATCGTCGGGAGACGGCTGCACAGCGCTCGTTGCTCTCGTTAAACTGGGCGCCTTTCCTCCTTGCAGCAGTCGCCGGCATGCCCACTTCACTCAGCGCGGAACAGATCCAGAAGGCCTTGCAGGGCATCAGCGTGCCGCCGCAGCCGCAGATCATGGTCGACCTGCAGATGGAGCAGGTCATGCCCAGCCCCGACCTGCGCACCATCGCCAAGCTGATCAGCCAGGACCCGGGGCTGTCCGGGGCCTTGCTGAAGATCGTCAATTCGCCCTTCTTCGGCCTGACCAATCGCATCGCCTCCATCCAGCAGGCGGTCAATCTGCTCGGCTGCGATACGGTGATCAACCTGATCAACGCCCAGTCGATCCGGGGCGAGCTGACCGACCAGGCCATCGTCACCCTCAACCGCTTCTGGGATACCGCCCAGGACGTGGCCATGACCAGCCTGACCCTGGCCAAGCGCATCGGCTACCAGGCGCCGGACGAGGCCTACACCCTGGGGCTGTTCCACAACTGCGGCATCCCGCTGATGCTCAAGCGCTTTCCCGACTACATGACGGTACTCGAGGAAGCCTACTTCAACGCCGGTGCCGAGCACCGCGTGGTCGACACCGAGAACCGCCTGCTCAATACCAACCATGCGGTGGTCGGCTACTTCACCGCCAAGTCCTGGAATCTGCCGCTGCACCTGTGCGAGGCGATCGCCAACCACCACAACGCGCTGACCATCTTCAGCGATGACTCCGGTCGCGATGCCCAGCTCAAGACCCTGATGGCGATTCTCAAGATGGCCGAGCACATCTGCCAGAGCTACCGCATTCTCGGCAACCAGGATCAGGACCACGAGTGGCTGAGTATCGAGCGCCTGGTGCTCGAGTATGTCGGCCTGTCCGAGTACGACTTCGAGAACCTGCGCGAGAGCATTCGCGAACTCGGTGCCCTCTAACCGGGTGCCTGACAGCGCCCACGCCCCGGTCGATCGTCCATGCCCGAGTTGCCCGAAGTCGAAACCACCCGCCGCGGCATCGCCCCCTACCTCGAAGGTCAGCGCGTCAGCCGGGTGCTGGTGCGCGAGCGGCGCCTGCGCTGGCCGGTTCCGGAGGACCTCGACGTGCGCCTCTCCGGTCAGCGCATCCAGTGCGTCGAGCGGCGTGCCAAATACCTGCTGATCAAGGCCGAGCAGGGCAGCCTGATCAGCCACCTGGGCATGTCCGGCAGCCTGCGCCTGGTCGAGTCCGGGTCGCCGGCCGCCAAGCACGAGCATGTCGATATCGAGCTGGAGTCGGGTCTGGCCCTGCGCTACACCGACCCACGGCGCTTCGGTGCCCTGCTCTGGTGCCACGATCCGCTGCAGCATGAGTTGCTCAGCCGGCTCGGTCCCGAGCCACTGACCGAGCTGTTCGACGGCGAGCGCCTGTTCCAGCAGTCGCGCGGCCGCAGCATGGCGGTCAAGCCCTTCATCATGGACAACGCAGTAGTGGTCGGGGTCGGCAATATCTACGCCAGCGAGGCGCTGTTCGCCGCCGGCATCGACCCGCGCCGTGCCGCCGGTTCGATCTCCCGGGCGCGTTACGGCCGCTTGGCGGATGCGATCAAGCGTATCCTCGCTCACGCCATCGAGCGCGGCGGCACCACCCTGCGCGACTTCGTCGGCGGCGATGGCCAGCCCGGCTATTTCCAGCAGGAGCTGTTCGTCTATGGCCGCGCCGGCGAATTCTGCAAGCTGTGCGGCAGCACGCTGCGCGAGCTGAGGCTGGGCCAGCGCGCCAGCGTTTATTGCCCGCGTTGTCAGCGCTAGTCAGTTGACCCTCGCTAGCTGGTATGCGGCGTCCCCCGCGGTTGCCGGGCATTGATGGCCGTCACGCTGACAATTGCCGGCACGCTGTTATAGTTAGCCCACTGCCACCCAATTGTTGAAGGATCGCCTCCATGAATCTGTTTCGCTCCACGGCTGCTGTGCTGGCGCTGACCACGGGCTTGCTGGCGCTGCCGGCGCAGGCGCAGGTACAGCAGCAAAACGCCAGCGGCGACCCGCTGTACACCGCCAATGCGCCCAAGGCATTTTCCATGGCCGGCGACCTGCTGATCGCGCGGCCGCTGCTGATCGGCGCTACCGCAGTGGGCGCCGTGCTGTTCGTCGTCAGCCTGCCCTTCACCGCCCTGGGCGGAAACATCGGCGAGGCCGGCAAGGCGCTGGTGGTCGAGCCCGGCACAGCCGCGTTCGTGCGCTGCCTGGGCTGCACCACCAGCGGCTACAAGAAAGACTGATAGCGCTGCATGGCTGAAGCTGGCCGTGATCGTCTAAGGCGATTGCGGTCCTTCGTTTGGCTCTTGCTGCTCGCGCTGCTCGCGCTGAGCTTCTGGTGGAGTCAGGGCTGGCTGGCGCTCTGTGCCGGCCTCGCGCTCTTTCTATTCGGCATGCAGTGCCTGGAAGAAGGCCTGCGTGAGTTGGCCGGCGGCCGACTGGAGCGATGGCTGGCGCTGAGCACGGCCACCCCATTCAAAAGCCTGATGTTTGGCGTCACCGCCACCATGCTGGTGCAGTCCAGTTCGCTGGTGTCGCTGTTGACCATTGCCTTCCTGAGTACCGAGCTCATCGGCATGGCTGCGGGCATCGCCATCCTGTTCGGCGCCAACCTGGGAACCACCAGCGGCATCTGGCTGCTGGCCTTGGCCGGCCAGAATGTGAGCCTGAGCCCCCTGGCGTTTCCGCTGCTGGTGTTCGGCGTGCTGGGCAGCTTCGCTGGTCCCCACGGTCGTTCCGCCGGCCGGGTAGCCCTAGGCGTGGCCCTGCTGTTTCTCGGTATTGAGTAGATGAAGGGCGGCTTCGGTGAAGTCGCCGGCGACTTTGACCCGCTCCAGATTCAATGGCCGGGATTGGCCGGGCACCTGCTGTTCACTGCAGTCGGCGCCCTGGTCACGGTCGTGCTGCAATCGAGCCATGTGACCCTGATGCTGACACTGACCGCCCTCGCCGGCGGTCAGTTGGTGCTTGATCAGGGGTTGGCCATCGCCATTGGCTCCAACCTCGGCAGCACCATGACCGCGGTGATAGGTGCGTTGGGCGGTACCCGCGCCGGTAAGCGTCTGGCGCTGGCCCATGTGCTGTTCAATCTGAGCACCGGTATCCTGGCCTTGGCGCTGCTGCTGCCCCTGGCGCTACTTGTGCAGGGACTGACCGCCCCGCTGGGGCTGGGCGACAACGCCCTGATTCAGCTGGCGCTTTTCCACACCCTGTTTAACGGTATGGGCGTGTTGCTGTTCTGGCCATGGCAGGGGCGGTTGGCCGAGGCGCTCGAGCGCCTGTTGCCCGACCCCGTCGAGCCCCAGGTGTTGATCCCCGAAACCGTCACGCTGGAGCCGCCAGAGACCCGCGCCCGCTATCTGGATGACAGCGCCCTGGCCAGCGCCGATGCCGCGGCCAGCGCAGTCGCGCAGGAGTTGGCACACCTGTCGCGCTTGAGCCTGGAGGTGATCTGTCACGCACTCTACCTGCCCGCGGCGCAGCTCAGAGCCAGGCGCCCTGATGAGGCGCTGTTGGTCGCCCGCCCGCCGGCTCCGGCACACGATGCCGAGCGGCTCTACCGGCGGCACATCAAGGGCGTATACGGCGACCTGCTGAGCTTCATGGGGCGCCTGGAGGTCGACCTGGACGAGTCCCATCGACGGTTCTGGCTGAGCTGTCAGCTGGCGGCGCTGCAACTGGTCGATGCCGTCAAAGATGCCAAACATCTGCAGAAGAACCTGGGACGCTACCTGCGCCAGCCGGATTGCCCCGCCCGTGAAGCTTATGTCGAACTGCGCCGTCATCTGCTTGAGGTGTTGCGTGCGGTGCGCGACCTCGGACTGATGGAGCTGCCCGAGCGCGCCTGGGATGAGCGTTTGGAACTGCTCAACGAGGAGGCGGCGGGCTTCGATGCGCACTTTCGCCAGCAGTTGTTCGCTGCCGTGCGTGAGCGGCGCCTGGATGGGCAGCAGGCCAGTTCGCTGATGAACGATCTGGGCTATGCCAGTCGCATCACCCAGAGCCTGCGCAATGTGTTGATGCTTGGCCAGGGCGACGGCAACGAGCTGTTCAGGCCGTTGCGGCAGATGGCCACCGCAGGTGAGCCCTTGATTCCAATCGATTGAGTGGGTCGCCAAGGCTCATGGTTTGGGCGGCGCGTTCACTTCGCTGCGACCGATGCCGCGTGGATCGCTGGCGGCTTCCAGGCGCTTTGCCGCCTTGTTCCAGTAGAGCACCTGCTGGTTGCCATACTGGCGCTCCAAGGCTTTTAGGGTATGGCCGCGCCCCTGCAGTTGTGCGATCTGCGCCGGGCTGAAGGCAGCGGGCTCGTGCTCGATCAGATCCGGCAGGTACTGGTGGTGGTAGCGCGGCACGGCTGTCCAGCGCTCGACCGGCTGGCCGTCGAGGTATTCCAGAATGGCCAGCAGCACCATGCTCGGGATGCGGCTGCCGCCCGGGGTGCCGAAACTGGCGAAGTCACGGTCGCTCTCGATGAAGGTCGGACTCATGCTCGAGAGCGGGCGTTTGCCAGCGGCGATCAGGTTGGCCTGGGTGCCGGTCAGGCCATAGGCATTGGCGCCCTGAGGGTCGGCGGCGAAATCATCCATCTCGTCGTTGAGCAGCACGCCGGTGCCCGGCGGGGTGAAGGCGGCGCCGAACGGCAGGTTGATCGACAGGGTGGCGGCCACCGCGTTGCCGTCGGCATCGATTACCGAGAAATGGGTGGTGTGGTCGCCCTCGTGCCAGGTGCCGGCCGGCGCCAGGCTGGCGCTCGGTGTGGCCTTCTGCGGCTCGATGCTGGCAGCCAGGCGCTTGAGGTAGTCGGGGGCGAGCAGGCGGGCGCTGGGATCGGCGACGAAGTCGGGGTCGCCGAGCAGGCCACGGTCGCGATAGGCGCGGCGCCAGGTCTCGACCACGAAGTGACTGCGCTGCACCGCGTCAGCCTGGCGCCAGGGCAGCAGCTGCAGCATCGCCAGACTCTGGGCCAGGGCCAGGCCCCCGGCCGAGGGCAGCGGCGCGCTGATCAGCTCGCGCCCGCCGTCGAGGCGAAAGCGCAGCGGCGCGCGCTCCACCAGCCGGTACTCGGCCAGGTCGCGCAGGGTCCAGATGCCGCCGGCTGCCTGCACCCCCTCCACCAGCTTCTGCGCGATCTCGCCGGCATAGAAGCCGGCGTGGCCATCGCGGGCCAGGCGTTCGAGGGTCCGAGCCAGCTCCGGCTGGCGCAGCAGGCCGTACTCCGGGGGGATCTCGCCCTTGTCGAGGAAGATGCGTGCGCTCTCCGGATCGTCGCGCAGCGCCGCCAGACGCCAGCCGGCGCGTTCGCGGTAGATCCGGTCGATGCCCACGCCGTCGCGCGCCAGGCGGATGGCCGGTGCCAGGCTGTCCTTGAGCGGCAGGCGGCCGAAGCGTTCGGCCAGGGCGGTCAGGGCCGCCGGCAGGCCGGGGATGGCCGCCGCCAGCGGGCCGTTCAGCGAGAGAGGGCGCTGCACCTCGCCGTCGCGCCGGTAGAGGTCGGCATGGGCCGCCAGCGGGGCGCGCTCGCGGGCGTCGAGAAAGCGGTAGTTGGGCGTCTCCCCGGCCTCGCGCAGGAGGAAGAAGCCGCCGCCGCCCAGGCCCGAACCGTAAGGCTCGACCACGGCCAGGGCGGCCGCGATGGCCACGGCAGCATCGAAGGCGTTGCCGCCATGGGCCAAGGTTTCCTGGCCGGCGACAGTGGCGGCCGGGTGGGCACTGGCGAGGGCGGCGCGGCCAGGCCGTTCGGCGGCCTGCAGGCCGATGGCCAGCAGCAGGAGCAGCGCGCCGGCCAGGGCGCGCCAGGGGCGGGAGCCGCGGATCAGGCGGCTCATCGGTCAGGCCTTGCCGGTGATGATCAGGTATTTGTGCATTAGCTCGTCCTTGCTCTCGACATGCTCGGGGTCAAGCGGGATGCAGTCCACCGGGCAGACCTGCTGGCACTGCGGTTCGTCGTAGTGGCCGACGCATTCGGTGCACAGGTTGGGATCTATCACGTAGATCTCCTCGCCCTGGGAGATCGCGCCATTGGGGCACTCGGGCTCGCAGACGTCGCAGTTGATGCAATCGTCGGTGATGATCAGGGCCATCGAATAAAAGCTCCTGCCGCGGGCGGCGCCGCGACACTGTCAGACAAGGATAGGCAATTGTGCCGGATTGTCCCCAGGGGCGCCATGTACCCAGGCGCCCGGCGTTGCTGGCCGCTCAGCGGCGAAAGCGAGTGCTCAGGGCCTCGGCCACCTCGGGATGGACGAACTTGGAGATGTCGCCGCCGAGGGCGGCGATCTCCCGCACCAGGGTCGAGGAGATGTAGGAGTATTTCTCCGACGGGGTGAGAAACAGGCTCTCCACATCGGGCGCCAACTGGCGGTTCATGTTGGCCAGCTGGAATTCGTACTCGAAGTCCGATACCGCACGCAGCCCGCGCAGGAAGACGTTGGCGCCCTGTTCCTTGACGAAGTGCGCCAGCAGGGAGGAGAAGCCCACCACTTCGACGTTGGGCAGATGCTTGGTGACCTCGCGCGCCAGTTCCACGCGCTGCTCCAGGGGAAACAGCGGGTTCTTCTTGGGACTGGCGGCCACCGCGATGACCACGCTGTCGAACAGTCGCGCCGCACGCTCGACCAGATCGCCGTGGCCCTTGGTGATGGGGTCGAAGGTGCCCGGGTATAACACTCGATTCATCGTGACGTCCTGGCGCGAACCGCTGGGAGTTGGATGGTAGCGCAGCGACTGGCGGCGGCCAAGTCGGCCGGGACCTATGCCTCCGGCGCAGGGGCGCCTCAGGCCCCTTGCAGACGCTCGGCCAGGGCGCTGGCGAGCTTGGCGGTCAGGGCATAGATCGACAGCTGCGGATTGGCGCCGATGCTGGTGGGGAACAGCGAGCCGTCGTGAATCGACAGGTTCTCCAGCTGATGATGGCGGCCCAGGCTGTCGGTCACCGCCTGGCGCGGATCCTCGCCCATGGCGCAGCCGCCCATCACGTGGGCGCTGCCCAGGCGGGTGCGGAACAGCTGCAGATCCAGCCCGTCGATCAGTCGCTTCGCTTCGCCCAGGGTCTTGGCGTAACCGGCGTCGCTGTGCAGCGGCAGCACCGCCTGGGCGCCGGCGGCGAACTGGATCTCGGCCATGCTGTGATAGGCCCGGCGCACGCCGTCCCAGGTGTAGTCGGTCATCCGGTAGTCGAGCACCGGGCTGCCATCGCCGCGCAGCTGCACCCGGCCTTCGGCGCTGTCGGGATGGAAGCCGTCACGCAGCAGCGCCAGCATCACGTGGGTATTTGGCAGCTGTTCCATGCGCAGGGCGTTGTCGATGCCGAAACGGCCGAGCAGGGTGGTGGTCAGCGCCGGGTGCAGCGGTGGCACTTCCAGCTTGTAGGACATGCGCCCGGTCGGGCCGTCGTCCCACTGGAAGTGGTCGGAGTAGATCGACTGGGGGGCGCCATAGAAGGGGTTGATGAGTTGCTCGAAGCGGGCCGCGGAGAAGTTCACCAGATGCAGGAAGGTGCGCGTGCCGGCGCGCTGGTGGGGGTCGGGCGCATTGGAGCGCAGCAGTATGGCCGGGGTGTTGATGCCGCCGCCGGCGAGGATGTAGTGGCGGGCCTTGATGCGCACCCTGCGGCCGTTGGGGTTCACGCCGCGGGCGTCCAGGCCCAGGCACTCGAGGCCGGACACCCGCTCGCCGTCCAGCAGCAGGCGCTCGACGCGGGTGCGGTAGAGCAGCTCGCCGCCGTTATCCAGCAGCGCCGGAATGCTGGTCACCAGCATCGACTGCTTGGCGTTGGTCGGGCAGCCCAAGCCGCAATAGCCAAGGTTCCAGCAGCCGCGCACGTTGCGCGGGATGACTTTCCATTGGTAGCCGAGCTGTTCGCAGCCGCGGCGGATGACGTCGTTGTTGGGATTCGGCGGGATGGCCCAGGGCGCGACGCCCAGACGCTGCTCCAGGCGCTCGAACCAGGGCGCCAGCGCGTCGACGCCCAGGCCCTTGACCCCGTGCTCGCGGGCCCAGTGCTCGAGGGTCGGAGCCGGGGTGCGGAAGCTCGAGGTCCAGTTGATCAGGGTGGTGCCGCCCACCGCGCGGCCCTGGAGGATGGTGATGGCGCCATCCTGGCTCATGCGCCCTATGCCTTCCTGATACAGGCTGGCGTAGGCCTCGGGCTCGCTCATCTTGAAATCGCTGCTGGTCTTGAGCGGACCCTCTTCGATCAGCAGCACCTTGAAGCCCGCGGCGCTGAGGATTTCCGCGCTGGTGGCGCCGCCGGCGCCGCTGCCGACGATGGCGATATCGGCTTCCAGGCTCAGGTCCTGCTCCAGGCGCGCGCCATCGTGGGTCTTCCAGCCGCGGGCCAGGCCTTCGGCGAACAGATCGGGTACGGGCATTGCGGGCAGCTCCAGGCGGATGGTTGAGGAGAATGAGCGCGAATCAGACGCTCGGCGGTCCGGGATAGCCGCAGTGCGCCCAGGACTCGGGGCGCCCGTACCAGCTCATCATCACCAACTGCAGCAAGGCGGCATGACCCATCTTCAGCAGGTCGATCGAGCTGTTCTGCCAGCGCTCGAGGAAGCGCCGAACCTGTGCCGGCGAGGCGTTCTCCCAGCTGCCCCAGACCCCGGTCAGGGGGCCGCGGGTGAGCGGCAGGACCAGGGTGTCGAGCAACTGCTGGGTGAGCTTGAGCATCTCCGGCGACAGATGGTTGAGGCTGTGATCCAGGCTCTGCAGGGTGCCGGCCACTGCCTGGGGCATCTGCGCTGGCGCCACGGCACCTTCCAGCAGGACCGGGATCAGCGCCTGGAGGAAGGGCAAATCGGAGCTGCGGATGATCACGAAGCCGGCCTGGGGGCTGCTCGCCGAGCAGCCGCCGAGGGAGGCGGTCAGGCCGGCGCCGGCGAGGAAGGCCG
This sequence comes from Pseudomonas sp., assembly GCA_041595475.1. Taxonomy (GTDB): domain Bacteria; phylum Pseudomonadota; class Gammaproteobacteria; order Pseudomonadales; family Pseudomonadaceae; genus Aquipseudomonas. Next base: position 10,916 of record JBFHKK010000026.1, read on the forward strand.
AACCGAGCAGGCCGACCTTGAGCAGGCCGCGTCGGGAAAGCGCGGGAGAGGCAGCGGGGGTTGCGGTCATGGAAGGAGTCACCCAGGCCAGGTCGAGGGGCGGCGCTCAGCGCACGAACAGGCGGTAGATCAGCTTCTGAATCGCCCGGCCATAGGGCGGATAGATCAGCCGCGCGGCGTTGAAACGCTGCTTGCTGAACACCCCCTTGGCCTTGCTGAAGGTCAGGAAGCCCTCGTGGCCGTGGTAGTGGCCCATGCCGGAGGGGCCTATGCCGCCGAAGGGCAGATCGTCCTGGGCGACATGCAGCAGGGTGTCGTTCAGGCATACCCCGCCGGAGTGGGTTTCGTGCAGCACGCGGCGCTGCTCGGCCTTGTCGTAGCCGAAGTAGTAGAGCGCCAGCGGTCGCGGGCGCTGGTTGATGTAGGTGAAGGCATCTTCGAGGCTGTCGTAGGGGATCAGCGGCAGCAGCGGGCCGAAGATCTCCTCCTGCATCACGGTCATCTCGTCCGTCACCTCCAGCAGCAGGCTGTGGGGCATGCGCCGGCCCTGGGCCGCCGGGAACAGCGGCAGCACCCGCGCGCCCTTGGCTTCGGCATCGCTGAGGTAGCCGTTCAGGCGCTGCTGCTGGCGCTCATTGATGATGGCCGTGTAGTCCGGGTTGTTTTCCAGTTGCGGGTAGAAGCGCTGCACGGCCTGGCGATAGGCCTCGACGAAGCCCTCCAGGCGCGCCCGGGGTACCAGCACGTAGTCCGGCGCGACGCAGGTCTGGCCGGCGTTGAGGGTCTTGCCGAAGGCGATGCGCTCGGCGGCGTCGACCAGCGGCACCGAGGCGCTGACGATGGCCGGCGACTTGCCGCCCAGCTCCAGGGTGACCGGGGTCAGGTTCTCGGCGGCGGCGCGCATCACATGCTTGCCGATGCTGGTGGCGCCGGTGAACAGCAGGTGGTCGAGGGGTAGTTTGGAGAAGGCCATGCCGACCTCGGCCTCGCCCAGCACCACACTGACCAGGTCCTCGGGAAAGGCCCGGGCCAGCAGATCCTTGAGCAGTTGCGAGGTGGCCGGGGTCGACTCGCTCATCTTGATCATGACCCGGTTGCCGGCGGCCAGGGCGCCCACCAGCGGGCCTATGGCGAGAAACAGCGGATAGTTCCAGGGCACTATGACGCCGACCACGCCCAGCGGCTGGTAGACCACCTGGGCCGAGGCCGGCTGAAACTGCAGGCCGACGCTGCGCCGCGAGGGCTTCATCCATTTCTTCAGGCGCTTACGCGCGTAGTCGATGCCGTGCAGGCTGGGCATCAGCTCGGCGAGCAGGGTTTCATCGGCGGAGCGATTGCTGAAGTCCCGGGAAATGGCCTCGATCAGGGCCTCGCGTTCGCCGCTGAGCAGCTCGCGCAGGGCTTGCAGCCATTGGCTGCGCTGCTCGGCCGAGGGCATGGGATTGGCCTGGAAGGCGCGCCGCTGCAGGTCGAAGCTGGCCTGCAACTGAGCGATCTGTTGTTGGCTGTTTTGCAGGTTTTCTTCCAGGTAGGCGATGTCGGCGGCCATGGGCGGCTCCTCGGCGATCCAGCGGGGAAACCCGTGGCGCCGAACGACAGGCGACCTGGGTCTCAGTCGGGTGTGTTGGCTTTTTAGAGTAATTGCTCTAATCTGTCAACCAGCCTGCCGCCTGCTTGCTCGTGGCGCGAGCGACAACCCAGTGCCGCAGGCTGCGGGCTAAAGATGAATTGAAACGAGAATTGACTGCCGATGGCGCCCACCCTGAAGACCCGCGAGCGCATCCTCCAGGCCAGCCTCGAGCTGTTCAACGCCCAGGGCGAGCGGGCGGTCAGCACCAACCATATCGCCGCCCACTTGGGGATTTCGCCCGGCAACCTCTACTATCACTTCCGCAACAAGCAGGCGATCATCGCCGAGCTGTTCGGCCAGTATGAGGCGCGGGTCGACGACTTCCTGCGTCTGCCCGCGGGGCGCGTCCTTGGCATCGAGGACAAGACCTTCTATCTGCAGGCGCTGCTGGCGGCGATGTGGCAGTTTCGCTTCCTACATCGCGACCTCGAGCACCTGCTCGACAGCGATCCAGCCTTGGCTGCGCACTATCGGCAGTTCGCCCAGCGCTGCCTGCAGGGCGCGCAGGCGATCTACCAAGGCTTCGTCGAGGCCGGCATCCTCGAGATGACGCCCACGCAGATCGAGGCCCTGACCCTCAACGCCTGGATCATCATGACCTCCTGGGTGCGATTCCTGTGCACCGCCGCTGGCCGCTCGGGGGATCTCAGCGAAGCCATGCTGCAGCGCGGCATCTACCAGGTGCTGGCGCTGGAGCAGGGCCATGTGGCGCCGTCGGCGCGCCAGGCCGTCGA